>NZ_JBKQOT010000706.1:0-4278 GCF_052145395.1 Roseiarcus sp. | reverse complement strand
ATTACTGGCTGGGCCAGAACGACTATAATTTCTCCGTCAACACGTTGGGAGTGACCCTACCCGCGGCCTGCACCACGGCCGTCACCAGCGGCGTCAAGCCGAACGGACAGGACTTCTCCATCACGCGACTCAACAGCGGCAAGTGCGCCGGCTCGACGGACTTCATCTCCTTCCTGATCGATTGGCGTCCGGTCAAACGCATGGATGTCTACGCCGGCGTCATGGTGTCCAATGTCTATGCGGGTCTGGCGAACGGCTACTACGCGACCCAGACCGTCAACCCGACGGCGGGCATCCGCATCAAGTTCTGATGCGAAGTGACCGTCGCTTGGCGGCCGACAGCGGGACGGCGGCCGCCGTCCCGCTTCCTGTTCTCGTTATCCGGGTTCCGGCGCCCGAAATCCCGGTCCTTATCGATACATCGCGCCTCCGCCTTCTTCGCTCTTGTTCCGGCGCCGCAATCGGGCAATAAGAGTCGCTAAAACTCGCGTACAGTCCGGGCGCGGCGTCGGGCGCGCCGCGATCGCCGGCCAACGGGTCAGCCGCCGCGCGGCGCGCGCGACCCGGGTTAAAGAGGTCGCCGCGCACGGGGTATCACATGGCATTTGCGCATCCGCTCGCCAGGGCCGCCAAGATCTGGACGGCCAGGGGCGCAGACGACAGCGAGCAACGCATTCTGGTGATCGTGACCACGATCCCGCTCGAGGCGGATCACAAAGGATACAAAAAGTCCCTTGTGGAGAAACTCACGCGGGCGGCCCGCGACTACCTCACCGAGTCCAAAGAGGCGGGGTCGTATGTTCTGATCAACCGGCTTCGGGACTGGGACGTCGCAAAGGCTTGATCGGCCATGCGTCGCTTTCCAATCCGCGACCCTCGCGGATAACTCCGTGAGGGCGCGCTTGCGCTTTTGTCCAAAGCGCGTCAGATATAACGATCGCCCGGCCGGCCCGACCGCGCGGGCTCTTGCATGGGGAGCTTCATGACGAACGTGTTTACACCGGGAACCGGCGCCGCCCAGACGCTGGCGCCGCTACGCGCCAAGTGGGGCTGGATTGTCGCGCTTGGGGTCGTCTACCTCGTCGCGGGCCTGATCGCCCTCGGCAGCGTCGCCGCCGCCACCGCAGCGAGCGTTCTGGTTGTCGGCGCGATGATGGTCGTCGCGGGCGTGTTCGAAGTGATCAGCGCTTTCCAGGTCAAATCGTGGGGGCGCTTCATCTTCTGGCTGCTGCTCGGCGTCCTCTATATCGTGGCTGGCTTCGTCGCCTGGGACAATCCCTTTTTGACCGCGATCTGGCTGACCCTGATCCTTGGCGCCGCACTGGTCGCCTCCGGGATCATGCGCATCTTCCTCGCCTTCAACATGAAGCACGGGTCGCCGTGGGTGTGGGTCGTCGTCTCCGGCCTGATCACGCTGGTCCTCGGCCTCATCATTCTGGCCCACTGGCCGTTCTCGGCGGTTTACACGCTCGGCATCTTTCTCGGAGTCGACCTCGTCTTCGCCGGGGCGAGCTGGATCGGCCTCGGCTTCGGCCTGAAGAACGCGGCCTGATTTAAGTAACGCGGCTCTTGCGCCCGCCCGACGGGCGTCGACGCCGAGGGGCGATCCGCCATGCGCTGGGTCTATCTTGCGATCGTCATTGTCTTTCTCGCGGCAATCGTCATCTTCGTCGCGCAGAACACCGGGTCCGCCGATGTCGCGTTTCTGACCTGGGCGGTGAGCGCGCCGCTGGCCCTCGTCGTGTTCGTGGCCTATGTTCTGGGCGCGGCGACGGGCGGGAGCCTATATGCGCTTCTGCGCCGATCCATTCAGGGATCGCGAGGAGGACCTTTGAGGCCCTGAGCCTTCGACGACGCGGACAGCACAGGTGTCCTCGCCATGCGCGCAATGGTCATGAACCGGCCGCGCGAGCGGCTCGTCCTCGAGGAGCGGCCGGAGCCTGCGCCCGGCCCGGGTGAGATCCTTGTGCGCGTGGAGGCCTGCGGCGTCTGCCGCACGGACCTGCATGTCGTCGACGGCGACCTGCCCGATCCTAAGCTGCCGATCGTTCCCGGTCATGAAATCGTCGGTCGGGTCGAGGCGGCTGGCGCGGGCGTCGCGCTCGTGCTCGGCGCGCGCGTCGGCGTCCCATGGCTCGGCCACACCTGCGGACATTGCCCCTACTGTCGGAGCGCGCGCGAGAACCTTTGCGACGCGCCGCTGTTCACCGGCTACACGCGCGACGGCGGTTTCGCCACCCATGCGGTCGCCGACGCGGCCTACGCCTTCCCGCTTGGCGAGGACCTCGATACCGTCGCCGCCGCGCCCTTGCTTTGCGCCGGCCTGATCGGCTGGCGGTCGCTGAAGGCCGCCGGGGAGGCCGAGGCGATCGGCCTCTACGGCTTCGGCGCGGCGGCGCACATCATCGCACAGGTCTGCCGCTGGCAGGGCCGGCGCGTGTTCGCCTTCACCAAGCCCGGCGACGCCGCGGGCCAAAACTTCGCCCGCTCGATGGGCGCGGACTGGGCGGGCGGCTCGGACGAGACGCCGCCAGCGCCGCTCGACGCGGCGATCCTATTCGCGCCGGTCGGCGCGCTCGTTCCCGCAGCGCTGGCTGCGGTGCGCAAGGGCGGCCGGGTCGTCTGCGCCGGCATCCATATGAGCGACATCCCGTCCTTCCCCTACCGCGTTTTGTGGGAGGAGCGCAGCGTCGTCTCGGTGGCCAATCTCACCCGCGCCGACGGCGACGAGTTTCTGGCGCTCGCGCCGCGCGTGCCGGTCCGGACGACGACCAGGCCCTATCCGCTCGACCAGGCCAACGAGGCGCTGGACGATTTGCGGGCGGGGAGGCTCGAGGGCGCAGCGGTGCTCCTCCCCTGAGACGCGGCCGGCTCACTTAAGACTTCTCGCGAACCCCGTTCGAGGCGCATTCGGGCGCCGTTCGGGGTCGTTCAGCGCGCGTTCGGCATGCGTTCGGCGTTGGATTCAGCCCTCTTATTCACCCGTGAATCGTGACCTTTCAAGGCGTTACGCTCAAGTTCGCGAGAAAATGAGAAAATGCGAATCGCGCCCTTTTCGCCAACGCGCCGCCGATCGACCGCGCATCCCATTGTCCGCTGCCTCAATGGAGCACGATACCCGAGTTTCTGCTTTTCCGCAAGGAAAGGCGCCGGCGGAATATCGCGCAGGGCGGCTTGCGATCATCTGCCGCCGCCTGTCAGGCCATCGCCCTGGCCGGCGCCTTTTCACCGTGGCAGAACTTGAATTTCTTGCCGTTGCCGCACGGGCAGGGCGCATAAGGATCGCGCTTTGAATCTTCGTTCCTGACCCACAGCATCACGTCGGCCGGCGGGCGGCCGCGCTTCAAAAGCTGCCCCATCACGCCCATCAGCGGGCGGCTGTGGGTGAAGAAGCGCTCGAGCCCGGCGCAAAGATAGTTGTGACCCGGCTCGCCATCCTTCGACAGGGCGAAGCGATCCTTCGGGCAGCCGCCGTTGCAAAGGAAGCGCACGTCGCAATCGCGACATTGTTTCGTCAGCGTATCGCGCTTGTCGTCGCCAAACTTTCGCATCTGCGGCGAGGCGACAAGATCGACCAGGGGCGTCGTCGCGATATTGCCCAGCTTCTGGCCCGGCTCGACGAAATGATCACAGGTGTAGACGTCGCCGTTGTGCTCGAGCGCCGGCCCGGAGCCGCAGGTCGGCGCGTGGATGCACAGGAGATGGCGGCCGAAATAGGCTTCGAGCGTCACGTCAAACAGCTGAACGAACACTTTTCCGACGTCGCGTCGCACCCATTCCTCGAAAATGTCGATCAGGAACCGGCCATATTGCTCGCCGCCCACCGACCGTTCGGTGACGAGGTCGCCGGTCTGTGTGTAGAGAAGCCGCTTGCCCCCGGCGCTCGCGCGATCGCTCCAGCCCTGATTGGCGATGGCGAGCGTGTCCGCCGTCGCCCGCTCGACGATCGGGATGAACTGCATCCATTTCGCGCCAAGCTCGTCCCGGAAAAATCGGTACACTCTGCGGCCGTGCTTTTCGTTAGCCGCGTTGACGGTGCAGAGGATGTTGAATTCGACGCCGTGGGTTTTTAGGAAGCGCCAGCCGCGCATGACGAGATCGAAGGTGCCCTGGCCCTTGCGGTCGCGGCGATAGGCGTCGTGCAGTTCGCGCGGCCCGTCGACGCTGAGGCCAACCAGAAAATTGTGCTTCTTGAAGTGCGCACCAGGCGTCGTCGAGAAGGAGGCCGTTGGTCTGAAAGGTTTGCTGGACCGTCTGGCCGGGTTTTCGATATTTTTC
>NZ_JBKQOT010000705.1:0-6228 GCF_052145395.1 Roseiarcus sp. | reverse complement strand
GAGCTGGGCCGGCTTTGCCACCGCAGCCGGCGGAAAGGAGATGTCGACCACGATGGCCGCGGTGCGCATGCTCGGCGCCCTTTTGAAGGACGAGGCGCTCGGCCCGCGTATCGTTCCCATCGTCGCGGACGAAGCGCGAACATTCGGCATGGCCTCGCTGTTTCGCCAGATCGGCATCTATGCGCCTCAGGGCCAGCTTTACGAGCCCGAGGACGCCGGATCGCTGCTGTCGTATCACGAGGCGCGGGACGGCCAGCTGCTCGAAGAGGGAATCACCGAGGCCGGCGCGATGTCGTCATGGACGGCGGCGGCGACGTCCTACAGCGTCCACGGGCTGACGATGCTGCCGTTCTATATCTACTATTCGATGTTCGGCTTCCAGCGCGTGGGCGACCTGATCTGGGCCGCGGCCGACCAGCGGGCGCGCGGCTTCCTCCTCGGCGCGACGGCCGGCCGCACGACGCTCGCGGGGGAGGGGCTGCAGCATCAGGACGGCTCGAGCCACGCCATGGCGGCGCTGATCCCGAACTGCCGCGCCTACGATCCAGCCTACGCCTACGAACTCGCCGTCGTCATCGACCATGGCGTGCGCCGCATGATCGAGGATGAGGCCGACGAGTTCTACTACCTCACGGTGATGAACGAGCCCTATGCGCAGCCCTCGATGCCCGAGGGGGTCGAGGCGGACATCGTCGCGGGCCTCTATCGGCTCATGACCGCCGGGGAGCCTTCGGCGAAAGCGCGCGTGCGGCTCGTCGGCTCGGGAACAATCCTGCGCGAGGCGATCGCGGCGGCCGGGATGCTGGCTGAAGACTGGAACGTCGCCAGCGAAGTGTTCAGCGCGACGAGCTTTTCCGAGCTCGCGCGCGAGGCGGCCGAGGTCGAGCGGTGGAACCGGCTGCATCCGGGCGAGGCGCCCCGCGTGAGCCATGTCGCGAGGCTGCTCGCCGGACGCGCGCCGATCGTCGCGGCGACCGACTATGTCCGCGCCTACCCGCAGCGCATCGCCAGCTCCGTCCAAGCGCGCTTCATCGCGTTGGGAACCGATGGGTTCGGCCGCAGCGACACGCGCGCCGAGTTGCGCCGGTTCTTCGAGGTCGACCGCCGCCACATCGCGCTGGCGGCGCTTCACGCGCTCGTCGAGGAGGGAATGCTCGGGCGCGAGACGCTGGTGAAGGCGATCGAGCGTTACGGCGTCGACCCGGACGCTTCGGCGCCGTGGACTCGCTGAGGAAGGGGGAGCACGACGGCGAGCATTACTGGCTCGCGGCTTCCGCGGGCGCCGCGCCGGTCGCCCCGCCGAGGCTCAGCCAGATGTTGGGGTCGTCCTGCGCCTGGCGTTTGAAGAACGCGTAGCCGGTCGCGTTCCACGGGCGGATGTCGTCCGACAGGTTGTCGAGCACGAAGTCGCCGCGGTCGGTCTTGACGGTCAGCACGGCGTGGCCCTCGCCATTGAGATCGCGCACGATCGTCATCAACAGCGCCTGACGGGGAAATCCGCGCTCGATCAGAAGCTTGCGCTTGAACAGCGCATAGATCGTGCAGTCGCCCTTGCCGTCGACCGGATAATCCCAGTGGTCGAGCGTGGTGCCCCAGTGCTCGACGTTGCTCAAGGGCTCGATCGTGGTGTTGGCCAGGACGTTGACGTCATCCAGAGTCTTCCATACCTGCCGCGTCATATGAACGTCGACGGGATTGAGCTTGCCCAGCGTACATTCCTCGGCGTGACGGTTGCAGAAGTCGACCCAGCCGTAGGGCATGGTCGTTTGGCCGCCGACCGGCGTGAAGCTCGCCTTTGGCAGGTCCTCCGAGGCTTCCCCAAAGCCGATCCAGGCGAGGCCGAGGAGGCTCGCCGCGGTGAGAAAGCTGAGGAACCGATTGAACATGTTCGCGTCCGCCATGGTCCGATGGAGCGAGCATCGCGGCGCCGGCTTGGCGGGCGGCTGAAAAATTTGCTCGAATTTTATCGATCGCGGCCTTGCCGAGACGCGAAATTTCTTAATCTTGACAAGAGGTTTGCTTTATTCTTCGTTCACCGTCTTCCGTTGCGGAACGTTTACCGAGCGGGCTCTTCGAAGCGGCCAGCCGTCAAGCGTTTGTTTCAGTTAGCGGCTATCGATTAGGACATGGGCGGCGGGAGAGCGGCATGGCTGGCGAAGCGAACGGCAATCAGACGGCTTCGGTCGGGCGCACGGCCCTCGCCGGCGTCGCGGCGCTCGGCGTGGTGTTCGGCGACATCGGCACGAGCCCGCTCTACACACTCAAGACCGTGCTCGACTACACCGGACCGCATCCGGACGCGGGGGCGACGCTCGGGGCGCTGTCGCTGATCCTGTGGACGCTCTTCCTCATCACCGCCGTCAAATACGTCAACTTCGCCATGCGGGTCGACAACGACGGGGAGGGCGGCATCATCGCGCTGATGACGCTCCTCGGCGTCAAGCAGCATCGGCGGCCGATCATTATCGCCGTCGGCCTGTTCGGGGCGGCGCTCATCTACGGCGACGGCGCGATCACCCCGGCGATCTCGGTGCTCTCGGCGCTCGAGGGCGTGGAGCAGATCGCCCCGAGCCTGACGACCTATGTGCTGCCGGCTGCGACGATCGTTCTCTTGGCGCTGTTCGCGGTCCAGCCGTTCGGGACTGCTGCGATCGGCCGCGCCTTCGGACCGATCATGCTCCTCTGGTTCGTCGTGATCGCCGTGCTCGGGCTCTACGGGATCCTTCAGCATCCGACCGTGCTCGCGGCGGTGAACCCGGTCTACGGGATCGACTATCTGATGCGCGGCGGGGCGACCGGATTTCTGGTGCTCGGCGGCGTGTTTCTCTGCGTCACCGGCGCGGAGGCCCTCTACGCCGACATGGGCCATTTCGGCGTCGGGCCGATATGGCTCTAGTGGTGTGGCGTCGTCTTTCCGGCGCTGATCCTCAACTACGCCGGTCAGGCGGCGATCGTGCTCGAAGGCTCGCCGACCGAGGGCAACATCTTCTATCGCCTCTGCCCAGGGCCGCTGCTGACGCCGCTGATCCTCCTCGCAACGGTCGCCACCGTTATCGCCAGCCAGTCGATCATCACCGGCGCCTATTCGATGACCCGTCAGGCGATCCAGCTCGGCTGGCTGCCGCGCATGACCATCACCCAGACGTCGGAAGAGGGCTACGGCCAGATCTATGTCGGCGCGGTCAACTGGCTTTTGATGATCGTCACGCTCGGGCTCACGATCGGCTTCGGCAAGTCCGACAATCTCGCCGCCGCCTACGGCATCGCGGTGTCGGCGACCATGCTGATGACGAGCGTGCTCCTGTTCATCGCCATGCGCGATATCTGGAACTGGCCGGTCGCCGCCGCCGGCGCGGTCGCGGCCTGCTTCATCGTGATCGACGGCAGCTTCCTCGCCGCCAACCTGGCGAAGGTCCTTCAGGGCGGCTGGGTTCCGCTCCTGCTCGCCTCGGTCGTCTACGCAATCATGTGGATCTGGCACCGCGGCGCGATGGCGCTCCAGGCCCGGATCGAGGCCGAGCTCACGCCGCTTTCGGAGATGGACGCGTTGCTCAGGTCAGGCAAGATCGCGCGCGTGCCGGGCACGGCGGTGTTCCTGACCCGCGCCACCGACAAGACTCCGCCGGTCATGTCGTGGCACGTCAGGCAGAACCGCGCGCTGCACCAGCACGTCCTGGCCCTGAATTTGGCCACGCTCTCGGTTCCCTGGACCGACCCCGAGGAAAGAGTGACGGTCAAGCACGAGGCCGACAACTTCTGGCGCGGGCAAGCGCGGATCGGCTTCATGGAGCATCCCGACGTCGCCGCGATCCTGGCCGATTGCAAGAGGCAGGGCGCGGCGATCGACCTCGACGACGTGACCTACTACGTCGGCGCCGAGACGATTGTTGCGGCCGAGGACGGCAAGGGCATCCCGCGCTGGCAGGAGGCTCTGTTCGCCGCAATGAACCGCAACGCCGCGCGCATCAGCGACTATCTCGCGCTTCCCTACGACCAGGTGGTCGAGATCGGCCGGGAGATCGAACTCTAAACTTTTCGGAATGCCGGCGCCGGCCGCGCGGGCCGGTAACGCTTCCGTAGGAGACTTGCGTCAACTTCAGCTGCAGGCGCGTCTTTTTTGCGCGCGAGGCCGGTCGCGACCATGCACGAAGCCGTTCACATGAGCGCGGAAGCGCCGCGCGGGTCCCAGCTTCTGGAAGAATTCCTCGACGTCGTTCCCGAGCTGGCGAAGCTTGGCGGCGGCCTCGAGGGGCAGGCCTGGGCGACCATCAGCCTCATCGCGCAGTTCTGGGAATGCCTGCTGGAGCACATCGACGAGCATGACGACAAGTTCCGCTTCGACATCGTCCGAGGTCTGAGAAAACTATACAACATCCACTGCGAGACCAACGTCCCCCTTGCCTGCGGCGTGCTGATCATGGCGCTGAACATCGAGGCCTCCAGTCTTCACGACGAAGACGCCAGGCTGGTCCGCTCACTCACGCACTTGCAGGTGGCGAAGGCGCGGATGGGGTCGGCGCTCGAGACGTAGCCGAAAGTCCGCGAAGGCGGCGGCGTAGCGTTCAAGCGCTCCGCCGGCGGGTCAATGTCGTCGCGCCGGGAAGCCCCCGGCGCTCGTTCGTCATGGACTGGCTTATTCCGCGGCTTCGCGCGTGCGGCGCCCCTTCGACTTCGGCGCCGGTTCGGTCGCGGCGGTCTCCGCCACCGCCTCGGGCGCGATCGGCGCGACGGCGTCCAGCGGGACCTTCTCAATCTCGTCGCCCAGGTCGGCGCGGGCGCCTTCGCTCAGCGTCAGCGGATCCTGGCGCGGCACCGGCAAGGCGAGACCCTTCAGGCCGAGCGCCGAATGGAAGCGCTGGACGAGCTGGATCGTGGCAGGCTCCATCTCCTCGATCGCGCCGGCGATATATTCGACGACCTCGATCGCGCGCTGGCGGTCCTCCATCCGGGGGAGCAGGTGGGGCAGCGTCTCGATCGCGCGCTCGCGCTCGAACTCGACGATGAGCGACTGCTCGTGGATGAGGCCCGCCCGCTTCTCGGGCCCAAGCGAGGCGAAAGGCTCGTCGTGGCCGAGAACCTTGGCGGAACGCTCGAGCCGGTCGCGTCGGACGGTCGCGCGCGACTCGGCCATCAGGATCAGCATGCGGATCACCGCCTCCTCGAAGCTTCCGCGATCGACGTTGAGCAGCACGGACTGCACCTCCGGCAGGAAGCGCAGGGCCTTCGGGTCCTTGCGGGTGCGCTCGAAGGCGAACTTCTCGCCGAGACGCAGCATCGCGGGCGAGCTGTAGATGCCGAAGAACGTCATCTCGTACATCGCGTCGCGGAAGTCGCGATAGGCGTCGAACGCATTCTCCACGCTGCTGGCCCACAGCTTCTCGGCGAACAGGAACGGGTTGTTCGGGTCGGCGGGCTGACGCTCCGCCGCGACCTTCCGCGCCTGTTCCGCGACCCCCTTCATCAACGGGTTCGCGTCGCCGAACATCGTGCGCGACACGCGGGCGGGATGCGTCTTCTTGAGGAGGTCGGCGACCTGCGGCGTGACCCACGACTGGACGAGCGGACGCGCCCAGATGTCATAGAGCTCGGTGCCGAGCTCCGAGAAGCGTTCGACGGCGGCGAAGTCGCGTTCGTCCGAGCGGTCGTTGTCGTCGATGGCGAGAATGTCGGACGTCTTGCGCTCGTGGAAGCTCACGGTGAATCGCGCGTCGACCCCCTCGCCGATCTGTTCGTCGATCGTCATTTCGTAGAGGCCGGGGGCGAGCGCCTCGATCGTCTTCATCGTCGAGCTGACCTCGGTGTGCTCCTTCTTGGCGATCGAGGAGGACACGAAGATGCCGAGGTGGCCGACCTTGTCGTGGACCATGTAGATGATGCGCTGGCCGCGGATCTTGATCTCGTGCTCGTCAGCGTAGGTGTCGACGATCCAGTTGAGCGCCTGCTGCGGCGGGGTGATATTGTCGCCCCAGGAGGCGAACACGATGATCGGCGAGCGGATCGCCTTGAGGTCGATCGGGCGACCGGGCTCGAGGTTCGCCTCGTGGCGGGCGAGCTTGTTGCCGATGAACAGGTTCTCGACGATCCAGTGAATCTCTTGCTCGTTCATGAAGTGGAAGCCGCCCCACCACTTCTCGAACTCGAGGAAGCTCGCGCGCGACTTCTCGGGCGCCGTGAACAGGTCGTAGAACTTGCCGAAGAAGTTGCGGCCGGGATTGAGCTGCTCGAAGT
>NZ_JBKQOT010000704.1:0-30138 GCF_052145395.1 Roseiarcus sp. | reverse complement strand
GGTCGTCGCGGTCGTGCTTGTGCGGCGGGTAGGACGAGGTGTTGCCGCCCGGCGTGATGACCTCGACCACGAGCAGCGACTGGGCCGAGCCGTCGTCCTCGGGCATGATGTTGGTGACATGCCGCGTGTTGGAGCCCTTGCCGCGGACGATCTGCGGATGCGTGCCCGGCGGGATCAGCTTGGCCGGGTGTCCGGCGCCGCCCGGGGCCGAGCACACGGCGAGTTCGAGCGTCGTCAGTGCGGTGATGGAGTAGCGGCCGCGAGCCGGGATATAAGCGGCCCATGGCGGCCCCTCGAACGGGCTCATGCGCTCGCCAATCGCTCCAAAATCCTTGCCGTCGATCGCAAGCTTCGCCTTGCCCGATATAAGCACGAGGCAGACCTCGCGCGACCCGGTCTCGGCGGCGAGGTTTTGGCCGGGCTCCAGGCGGTGAAGGGCGAAGCCCACGTAGCCCCAGCCGGCGCTTTGCGGCGTCACCTCGGCAACGAGGCCATGGGCGCCCTTCGGCCTCACGCGCAGTTCAGACATAGCCTTCTCCTTAACCTCGCGGCCTTCACTCAGTTGAACACCCGCTGATGACGGCGGGCGGTCTCGTATTTCTCGCGCGCCTCTTCCACCTCGCGGCGCGCCGACACCTGAGGAACCGCAACATCCCACCAGTGGCCGCCGGCCTCGGTGACGATCAGCGGATGGGTCTCGATCACCAGGACCGTGGTGCGGTCGTTGGCCCTCGCCGCCTCGAGCGCCGGCTCGAGCTCGCCGATCGCCGAGACCTTGGTCGCGATCGCGCCCATGCTCTCGGCGTGCCTGGCGAAGTCGATGTCCGGCTCAGCGACCATGGCGCAGTCCTTCCAGAGGTTGTTGAAGTTGGCGCCGCCGGTCTCCATCTGCAGGCGGTTTATGCAGCCGAAGCCGTGGTTGTCGAGCACGACGATAATGAGCTTGAGGCCGAGGCTGACCGACGTCGCGATCTCCGAGTTCATCATCATGTAGGAGCCGTCGCCGACCATGACGACCACGTCCTTGTCCGGCCGGGCCATCTTGACGCCCATGCCGCCGGCGATCTCGTAGCCCATGCACGAGAAGCCGTATTCCATGTGATAGGCGCCCGGCGTGGTCGGAACCCACAGCTTGTGCAGTTCGCCCGGCAGGCCGCCGGCGGCGTTGACCACGATGGTGTTGTCGGCGCCGAGCGTGCGGGCAACCGCGCCGATGACCTGGGCGTCCGACGGCAGCTCGGAATTGGTTGAGGCGAGCGCCCGTCCCGCGGCTTCGAACCAGGTCGCCTTCTCCTGTCGGGCGCGTTCGGCCACGCGCGGGTCGGCCTTCCAGCCTCGAAGCGCCTCGGAAAGCTCCGTCAGCCCGACCTTGGCGTCGCAGATCAGCGGCTGAGCCTCGTGCTTGGCGGTGTCGTAGGGCGCGGTGTTGAGCGCGACGATCCGGAAATCGTCGGACTTGAAAAGCGCCCACGAGCCTGTCGTGAAGTCCTGCAGGCGCGTTCCGACGGCGAGCGCCAGATCGGTGTCCGCGGCGAGCGCGTTGGCCGCCGAAGTTCCTGTGACGCCGACGGCGCCGAGGGCGAGCGGGTGAGTCTCGTCGATCGACGACTTGCCGGCCTGGCTGACGGCGACCGGGATCCCGTGCGTCTCGGCGAAGGCCGTGAGCTCGGCGGAGGCCCCGGAATACAGCACGCCGCCGCCCGCGATGATCATCGGCCGCTTCGCCGACTTGAGCGCGGCGGCGGCCGCGGCGAGTTCGTCCTCATCGGGACGAATGCGGCGCTGCGTCCAGACCCTTTCGGCGAAAAAGCTCTCCGGCCAGTCGTAGGCTTCGGTCTGAACGTCCTGGCACATCGCCAGCGTCACCGGACCGCAGTCGGCCGGATCGGTGAGCACATTCATCGCGCGTTGCAGCGCCGGGATCAGCTGCTCCGGGCGGGCGATCCGGTCGAAATAGCGCGACACCGGTCGGAAGCAGTCGTTGGCCGAGACCGTGCCGTCCTTGAAGTCCTCGATCTGTTGCAGCACCGGGTCCGGCAGGCGACTGGCGAAGACGTCGCCGGGCAGAAGCAGGAGCGGCAGCCGGTCGACATGGGCGACCGCCGCCGCGGTCACCATGTTCAGCGCGCCGGGGCCGATCGAGGTCGTGCAGGCCATGAAGCGGCGGCGGAACATCGCCTTGGCGTAGGCGGTCGCGGCCAGCGCCATGCCCTGCTCGTTGTGAGCGCGATAGGTGGGAAGGCTGTCGCGCGCCTGATAAAGCGCCTCGCCGAGGCCCGCCACGTTGCCGTGGCCGAAGATCGCCCAGCATCCGGCGAAAATCGGCAGCTTCTCGCCGTCGATCGCCGTCATCTGCTTCGTCAGAAACCGCACCAGCGCTTGCGCAACCGTGAGGCGCACCGTCTTGCCGATCATGATCCTTCCCTCCCGACCCGTGTCGGTTTCGGCCATCGAACGTTCTCCACCAGAACCTCCGGCCCTTCCGTCCTCATCAAGCCGCCCGCCGGCTTTCCAGCGCGAGCCAGAGGTCGACCAGTTCACCGAACTTCGCGGCCATCTCGTCGACCGCCGTCTCGTCGCCGATCCTGCCGTTGAGCCAGCGCTCGGCTGCTTCGGCGAAAATCGTTCGTCCGACCGCAAAGCCCCGGACCCTCTCGGCCGTCCGGGCGGCGGCGAAGCTTTCCTTCAACGTCTCGATCGGGGCCTCGAGTCCGAGCAGCACCACGCCGCGGCAGAGTGGATCGCGCGCGGCGATAACGTCATCGGTAGCCCGCCAGGCGGCGACCGACGCCTGCGGCTCGAGCTTCCACCAGTCGGGCTTGAGGCCCGCGTCATAAAGCTCGGAAAGCGCCCGCGAGACCGTGTCTTCGAGAAGCGGGCCGGACTTGGAGGCGATGATCTCGATCAGGATCTCGCGACCGACCTTGCGCGAGGCCTCGAAGGCCGAGACGAGCTTGACCGTCTGCTCGCGCTTCAGCGCCGCGTCATCGTCCGGATGGTAGAAGCACAGTACCTTCACGCAGTGATCCACCGGCCAGTCGATCAGCCGGCTGCCGAGATCCTGACTGAACTCGAACTCAAGCGGGCGGGAGCCGGGCAGTTCGACCGGCCTCGCCACCCACAGGTCCTGTCCGGCGCCGGCGGCGAACAGCGCGTCACGGCCATACTTGTCGTCCAGCAGCATCCCGAATCCGGGACGCCCGTTGGCGACACGGCGCGCGGCGCGAACAGCGAGAACCTTGAAAGCGGGAATCCGCGCCAGCGCCGCCTCGTCCGGCGCCAAGTCCTCCAACTGGATGCGATGATCGATGGCGAACGCCATCAATTGCGGAATTGTCTTCCGGCGCGTCGTCGCCCAGTGGATATGGTTCAGGGTCGCGTCCTTGCGCAGCGCCCGCTCGCGGCTGCCGTGAGCGAGGAAATGCTCCAGTTCGGCCCAGGTCGGATATTCCGGCGAACAGAGCAGGCGCGAAACCGCGAACGCCCCGCAGGCGTTGGCCCAGGTCGCCGAGGTCGCATGGTCCTCGCCCCTGAGCCATCCGCGCAGGAAGCCCGACATGAAGGCGTCGCCGGCCCCGAGCACGTTGAACACTTCGATCGGGAATCCCCTGCCGACGATGCCGGCTTCGAGATCGTCGGCAATCGGCCCGTCGTAGACGATGCACCCCTTGGCGCCGCGCTTCAGCACGACGGTCGCGCTGGAGATCGCGCGAATAGCCTTCAGCGAGTCCAGCACGCTGTCGGCGCCTCCGGCGATCATGATTTCCTCTTCCGTGCCGACGATCAGGTCGCAGTCGGCGAGAACGGGCTTGAGGCGCGCCGACACGACGTCCGACTTCACGTAGCGCTCGAAACCGGCCGCATGACTGCCGAGGCCCCATAAGTTCGGACGATAGTCGACGTCGAACACGACCTTCCCGCCATGCTTTTTGGCGAGCGCGATGGCTTTCGCCTGCGCCGCGGCGGCGGGCGGCCTGGAGAAATGCGTGCCGGTCACGACGATCGCACGGGTTCGGGCGATGAAGTCCTCGTCGATGTCGCTCTCGTCCAGCGCCATGTCGGCGCAGTCGGAGCGGTAGAAAGTCATCGGCGAGACGCCATCGCTCTCGACCGCGAGCAGAACCAGGCCCGTGAGCCTCTCGCTATCGACACGAACGCCATCGATGGCGACGCCCTCGCGGACGAGTTGCTCGCGGATGAAGCCGCCCATCTGCTCGGCGCCCACCCGCGTGATCAGCGCCGACTTGAGGCCCAGGCGCGCCGCGCCGATGGCGATGTTGGCGGGACAGCCGCCGACCGATTTGGCGAAGCTTCCGATGTCTTCGAGCCGGCTGCCGATCTGCTGGCCGTAAAGGTCGACCAAAGAGCGGCCGATGGAGATCAGGTCGAGCGTCTTTTCCATGGTCTCGCGGCCCGTCATCCCTCTCTCGCCGAACTCGCCGGCGCTCATGGCCGGTCGGCGTCCTGTCCGACCCGGCCGACCTCGAGCCAGCGGGACCCGGGCGCCGGGAAGACCGACGCTCCGGGCCTCCGATCAGTAGACGATCTCGACCCGGCGGCCTTCCTTCAGCGATTTCAGCGCCGCGTCCGCCATGACGAGCGCCTTCAGTCCGTCCTCACCGGACGGGCTCATCGGACGGCCGGCTTCGACTGCGGCGATGAAGGCCGCGATCTCGTTGGCGTAAGCCTGCGTGTAACGCGTCATGAAGAAATTCAAGAGCGGGTCGCGGCGATAGCCGCTGGCGTCCGCCACTTCCACGGTGGTCTCGCGGACGTTTTCCGCCGAAACCATGCCCTTGGACCCATGAACCTCGATACGCTGGTCGTAGCCGTAGGTCGCCCGCCGCGAATTGGAAATCTGCGCGATCTTCCCCGACTTGGTGGTCAGTACGAGCGAGGCGCTGTCGACGTCGCCCGCGGCGCCGATCGCCGGGTCGACCAGGTTCGAAGCCGCGGCGAACATGGTGATAGGGTCCTCGCCAAGCAGGAATGCCGCCATGTCGAAATCGTGGATCGTCATGTCGCGAAACAGGCCTCCCGACCGCGCCAGATAAGCCAGCGGAGGGGGCGCGGGGTCGCGCGAGGTGATCGACACCATTTCCACGTCGCCGATCGCCCCGGCGGCGATCCGGGCGCGCGCCTCCCGGAAGTTCGGATCGAAGCGGCGGTTGAAGCCGATCATGAGCGGCGCCTTTTCCGCCCGCACGACATCAAGGCAGCGCCGGACGCGCTCGACCGAAAGGTCGATCGGCTTTTCGCAGAAGATCGCCTTTCCGGCCCGGGCCGCCTGTTCGATCATGTCGGCGTGCAGGTCGGTCGGCGTTGTGATCAACACCGCGTCGATATCCTTGGCGTTCATGATCGCGTCCACCGCACGGACCTCCGCGCCGCTCATCTTGGCGAGCGCTTGCGCCGCGTCGGGGATGGCGTCGGCGACGGCGACAAGCTTGGCGCCGGAGGTCGCGGCGACCGCCCCTGCATGGACCTTGCCGATGCGGCCAGCGCCCAGGAGCCCCAACTTCAGTGTCATGATCTCAGTCTCCGTCTCCACCCGGATTTGGGGCGCGAAGTTTCTCCACCGCGCGCCCCGCCCTCGGACCCTTGTCGTCCGGAGGCCTTCTCGGCCTGCCGCATCGGTTGTCCGCGCGATCCGCCCGAAAGATCTCTTGATGGAACTTATATTCTATTTTCTTCGATCGTCAACAGTTTCGTTTTGCAATCGGGCGGATTTCGGCTATTCTCCTGCTTGCCTTCGCCTGATGCCGGGCCGAGAGAAACACCGATGACGGAAGCGTTCACCGACGTCCCCCCGCAAGCGTTCAACGAACTGCGCGACCTGATCGTCGAAAAGCGCGACAAGCTGCCGAGGAGACTGGCGCAGGTTGCAGCCTACACGATCGAATTTCCGGACGATATCGCGTTCGGAACGGTCGGCAGCATATCGGAGCGGGCGGCCGTTCAGCCGTCCACCTTGGTGCGCTTCGCCAAGGCGCTCGGCTACAGCGGATTCAGCGAACTCCAGGCCGTGTTCCAGCAGCGGCTGCGCGACCGGCCGAACAACTATGAAGCCCGCCTTCAGGCGTTCGACGCGCACACCGCCGGCCATTCGCAGGCGATGGCGCTGATCGACGGGTTCAGCCAGGCGGCGATTCAATCGGTCGAAAGGTTCAAGGAGCGGATCAAACCGGAAGACCTGGACGAGGCGGCGCGAATCCTCGCCGACGCCGACACGGTCTATCTCATCGGTCTCAGGCGGTCGTACCCGATTACGTCCTATTTGAACTACGCTCTGGGCACGCTCGGCGTCAGGACGACGCTCGCCGGCTCGCCGAGCGGCGTCGACAGGGAAATCCTGTCCTTCGCCGGCCCACGCGACGCTGCGCTCGCAGTAAGCTTCACGCCCTACGCGCCGGCGACGGTCGAATACACCCGCCAGGTCGTGAGCCAGAACACGCCGCTGGTCGCGATCACCGACAGCCCGTTCAGCCCGCTGGCGTTGAACACCAGCGTCTGGTTCGAGATCGTCGAGAGCGACTTCGAGGGATTCCGCACGCTCGCTGCTGCGACGACCTTGGCCGCGGCGCTGGCCATCGCCGTCGCGGAAAGGCGGCGCGTGATCGGCAAACGGAATTCAAGTTCCGAATAGATAGGTCGATAGAATACTTGACCGATCTTTGGCCGGCCACACGGTCGCGTGTCCGCCCCGGCGGCCCGAGGGCCGCCTGGGGACATTGACGGACGGCCTCCCCTCAGGGCTTCGGCAGCATCGAATCGCGCACCAACGCCGTCAGATCCCGGTACGCCTCGATGAACGAGCGCAGCGTCCTGACGGTCGCGCCGTAATGGTCGAATTCCGCAACCGACATGCCGTCCTCGTCGTAGGCGCGGCGGAATTCGGCGAATTTCCGGTAGAGATCGTCGACGATCGCCGGGTCGACGGGGTCGTCGATACGCGGCTTGACCTCGACGTCGGACTTGTTGAATTGCACCTGCCATTCGTACGGGATGGTCAGAATGACGTCGCCGCCGATCAGTTGCGACCAGTGCAGATGGTTGCGGTAGGCTGCAGCAAGCAGCCGCGCGCGATACCCGCGCGCCTTGAAGAGGCCGTAGGCCTTCTTGAAGGTGGCGATGCCGGCCCAATCGAGATGGCCTGGCGTCGTGAGGACGCCCTCGCGGGCGGCGACCACTTTCAGCCAGTCGTCCAATCGCCCGATCATAAGCGTGCAGACCGGCCTCATGTCGCTGACGTCGTGACCTTCCTTGGCGCGACGGTTGAGACCGCGCTCCACCGCCTCGGCCACGGCGACCGCCTGCGGCAGCGTGAAGCTGACCGTTGCGTTGATGTTGACGCCCAGGCGGGTCACCTCTTCGATCGCTGCAATCCCCGCCGCAGTTGCGGGGATCTTCACCTGGATGTTCGGCGCGAGCCCGTTGAAATGAACCGCTTGTTCCACGAGGCTGGAAGAATCTCTGTAATTGACCGGGTTCGTCTGCATCGAGAGACGCCCCTTGAGATGGCGCTCCCGCTCGAACACCGGCAGCAGCATCTCGGCCCCCTTGAGCCCCACCTGCTCGATCAGCTTCCAGGCGATCGCGTCTTCGGTGGCCGTCGGGTTATCGTCGATCAGCTGCCGAAGCTTGCCCTTCCAGACGTCAAATTCCTTTTTCAGGACCCCCAGGACGATGGACGGATTGGTCGTCGCGCCGACCGCGCCGTTGCCGATCGCGTATTCGAGCTCCCGCGGCGAGCATGAGTCGTTCCAAACGTCGGTCGGCGCGCCGTGCACGGTTCGATACAGCGGAGATGCGTTGGGGGTTGAGATGGTCACGTCAGTCCTCTCCTCCATCATACGCCCAATCCACAAGCGCCTTGTCTCGGCCAAGCGCCAGTCATTGGCATGAGCATTCCATCGCCTAGCACAAATGGATCGTTTCGTCCATATCGTTTTTCGAAAACGCAGGCTCGCGGCGCAATGGGGCCGCTGCGCGCGTAACGCCGGTGTCGACGGCGCTCCATCGATCAAGAAATAGAACTTGAATTCTGAATGAGCGAAGAGGTAGAATGTTCCGGTCGATCTCAAACCCGGCCGGCGCGCACAGCGAAACGGCCGGGCGGGGAGCCGCTGAGCGCCCGGCGCGCCCACAAGGTGTGAGGTTGCGGCCGCGCGGCTGAACAGGGAGTAAGCGAATGATCCGTATCGGCGCCAATCCGATTTGCTGGTCCAACGACGACATGGTGGAGATCGGCGGCGACATCTCCCTTGAGCAATGCCTGAGCGAGGCCCGCGACATCGGTCTCGAAGGCATGGAGAAGGGCAACAAGTTTCCCAACACGGCGCCAGAGCTGAAGGCCAAGCTCGCCGCGTACGGGCTCGTATTCATTTCCGGCTGGTATTCGACCTTCCTGCTCGAACGCGACGCGGACGCGGAGTTCGCCGCGGCTCAGGCCGATCTCAAGCTGCGCAAGGACGCGGGCGCGGAGGTCCTCGTCACCTGCGAGTGCACGCGCACGGTTCACGGGACGAAGTCCGCGCCGCTGTCCAGCCGGCCGGTCCTGACCGACGCCGAGTGGGCCGTCTTCCTGCCGCGCATGACCCGTTTCGCCGAACTCGTCAGGGATTTCGGGCTTCAGGTCGTCTACCACCATCACATGGGCACCGTCATTCAGACGTCTGACGAGGTCGACCGCTTCATGGCCGGGACCGGCCCCGCGGTAAAGCTGCTGCTCGACACCGGCCACATCACCTGGGCGGGCGGCGACGCCGTTGGCATGGCGAAGACCTACGCCGGCCGGATCGGCCACGTCCACGCCAAGGACGTTCGCAAAGACGTCGCCGCCAAGGCCAAAGCGGAAAACTGGTCCTTCCTCGATTCCGTTCTCGAGGGCGTCTACACCGTGCCCGGCGACGGCTGCATCGACTTCGCCGGCGTGTTCAAGGCTCTTCCCGACTATTCGGGATGGGTCGTGATTGAGGCCGAGCAGGATCCGAAGAAAGCCAATCCCAAGCGCTATGTGACGATGGGCTACAACAATCTCAAGCGCTTTCTCGCCGAGGCCGGCCTTCGTTGAGGCCGCCGCGTCGCGGTGGTCGAGCGTCGATCGATCTCGCGAAAACCGAACGGGCTCCCGCCTTTGATTGCGTAAAAGCAGAAATTCCTCTATGCTCCCTTCATGCCTCAGACCAAGCGCAATCGGATGGACGCCGTCTGGACGGGACGCGGCCGGTACCCGGGGATGGGCCGCATGACGAAGACAATTCGCGCGAAAGGATTTTTTCGCAAAGTCGAGTTAACGCATTGAAAAGTCACGATTCACGGGTGAATAAGAGGGTCAAGTCCAGCGCCGAACGCGCGTCAAACGCATGTCGAACGCGCGTCCAACGCATGCCGAACGCGCGCCGAATGACGCCGGCCGGCGCCCGAATGCGCCTCGCTCGGCAGACGATGGCCGCAATGATGGAGCGGGTCTAACCTGAAGGCGTCATGCCCCAATCACAGTCGAGCGACGATTATGAGTCAACCCTTCACACTCTCCGCCTGCGCCGAAATGCTATGGCTGGACAAACCCATGGAATGGCGCCTGCGGCGGCTGACCGAACTCGGCTTTGAGGTGGGCATTTGGGACTGGCGCGCCCACGACCAGAACATGCTGGAAAGGTCCGGCGCGGTCTTCTCCTCGATGACGGGATATATCCGCGGCCGGCTGGCGGACGAAGAAGGCGCGCACGAGCTTCTCGTGACCGCGCGCCAGTCGATCGACGTCGGCAAGCGGCTGAAAGTCCACCGGCTGAACCTCCACGGAACCGGCCTCGGCGAGGGCGGCCTGCCGGTGACGCCATGTTCCGTGGTCACCGGGGCGATGTGGCTCAAGGCGCGCGACACTTTGAACCGGATCGCCGACCTCGGCGCCGAACACGGCGTCACCTTCATGCTCGAGAACCTGAATCTGCCCGTCGATCACCCAGGCGTTCCGTTCGCCCGGGTGGAGGACACATTGACGCTGGTCTCGTCGATCGACCGGCCGGAACTGCGTCTGAACCTCGACCTCTACCATGTGCAGATCGGCGAGGGGGACTTGATCTCCTGGTGCCGCAGGTGTCAGCCCTGGATCGGTGAGATCCAGGTCGCCGACGTGCCTGGACGCAAGGAGCCGGGAACCGGCGAGGTCAACTACCCCGGCGTCGCCCATGCCCTGGACGCGATGGGTTACCGTGGTCCGGTCTGCATGGAGGCTTTCGCCTCCCGCGATCCCGAGGCCGCACTCGCCGCGTTTCGCGCCGCTTTCACGATTTAAGCGGGTGACCAGCGGCGGCCGCCCCGGTCGGGTTTCAATACCGGAGAGATCGCCCCTCTGCGGGGCGGCTATGAACTTGACCTCGCTTGTGAAACCGCGCTGTCAGCAGTCCAGCAAAAAAGATTCGGCCGGAAGGCTCGTTCCATTATTGACTTCGATTGGAACGTTTGCTACGAAAGTCTGCGGACGCCCGCGCTAAGAGCTCCGGGGCCGCATGGAACGCCTGACCGGCCTGACGGTCGTCATCTGGGAGGAGAGTTGAAATGAAACGCATTCTGATTGCGGCTATCGCCGCCACCATGCTCGCGAGTCCTGCGTTCGCCACCAAGATTGGCGTGTCGATGGACAAGTTCGACGACAACTTCCTGACCGTGCTGCGTAACGGCATGGCCGACTACGCCAAGACGCAGCCGGGCGTAACCCTCCAGATCGAGGACGCCAAGGACGACGTCTCGAAGCAAATTAGCCAGGTCCAGAACTTCATCGCCAACGGCATGGACGCGATCATCGTCAACCCCGTCGACACCTCCGCGACCCCCGCCATCACCAAGGCTGCCGCCGACGCTGGCGTGCCGCTCGTCTATGTCAATCGCCTGCCGGCGGACATCAGCAAGCTCGGGCCCAAGGCCGCAGTCGTTGCTTCTGACGAGAAGGAATCCGGAACTTACGAGACGCAGCAGATCTGCAAGCTGCTCGGAGGTAAGGGCGATATCCTGGTCATCGAGGGCCAGCTCTCCAATCAGGCCGCGGTGCAGCGCACAGCGGACATCCATGACGTGATCGCGACCCCCGAGTGCAAGGGCATGAAGATCATCGCCGAGCAGACCGCAGAGTGGGATCGCACGAAGGGTCAGAACCTGATGACCAACTGGCTGTCGAAGGGCATGAAGTTCGATGCCGTCGTTTCCAACAACGACGAAATGGCGATCGGCGCTCTCCAGGCGATGAAGGCCGCTGGTATCGATACCAAGGCAGCATCGATCGTGGGCGGCGTCGATGCGACGCAGGATGCGCTCGCCTCGATGAAGGCTGGCGACCTCAAGGTTACCGTGTTCCAGAACGCCGCCGGGCAAGGCAAGGGGGCGGTCGACGCCGCGCTCGCGCTCTCCGCCGGCAAGCCGGTCGAGAAGTGGGTCAAGATCCCCTTCGAACTCGTCACCCCGGCCAACCTTGACCACTACATGAAGAAGAACTGACGGAACGCCCTGTCCTCGGGCTCCCGGGGACAGGCGACCGCCGGAGGCGCGTTTTCCTCCCAGCGCGCCTCCGGGCCTTCCCAAAGGGAAAAATGTGGTAGAATTGGCGCATGCCCCGGGAACAAGGCGGCGCCGAAAATGATCGGGACGAAGCGCCATGGCGACCATCAGTCCTACGACCGCGGAAATCATCCGGCAAAGCGGCGTCGTCCCCGGCGCTGAATACCTGCTCGAAGTCGAGGGCGTCCGCAAGGCCTTCCCCGGCGTGCTCGCGCTCGACGACGTGTCGTTCAGGCTCAAGCGCGGGCACGTGCATGCGCTGATGGGCGAGAACGGCGCCGGCAAGTCGACCTTGATGAAGATCATTGCCGGCGTCTACACGCCCGACGCGGGCTCTTTCAGACTGAAGGGCCAGGAGATCAAGCTCACTTCGCCCCTCGATGCGCTCCAGTACGGCATCGCCATGATCCATCAGGAACTCAACCTGATGAATTTTATGACAGTGGCCGAAAACATCTGGATCCGTCGCGAGCCGCTGAACAGTTTCGGATTGGTGCGACATGATGAAATGCGCCGCCGGACCCAGGCGCTGTTCAAGCAGCTCGACATTCCGCTCGATCCGGAAGCGGAGATCCGCGACCTTTCCGTCGCCAATCGCCAGATGGTCGAGATCGCCAAGGCGGTGTCCTACGATTCCGACGTTCTCATCATGGACGAGCCGACCTCCGCGCTGACCGAACGCGAGGTCGAGCATCTGTTCAAGATCATCCGGACGCTCAAGTCCCAGGGCAAAGGCATCGTCTACATCACCCACAAGATGAACGAGCTGTTCGAGATCGCCGACGAGGTGTCGGTGTTCCGCGACGGCCGCTTCGTCGGCGAGCACGCCGCCGCCGATGTCACCCGCGACGACATCATCCGCCTGATGGTCGGGCGCGAGATTACCCAGATGTTCCCGAAGGAGACGGTCCCGATCGGCGACGTCGTCCTCTCGGTTCGCGAACTCGGCCTCGAAGGCAGGTTTCGCGGCGTCTCCTTCGATCTGCGCAAGGGCGAAATTCTCGGTTTCGCCGGCCTTGTCGGTTCGGGACGCAGCAACGTCGCCGAAACCCTGTTCGGCGTGACTCCGGCGACCTCGGGCGCGATCCTGATCAACGGCAAGGAGATCGCGATCAAGAACCCCGGCATGGCGATGGACGCCGGCATGGCGTTCCTCACCGAGGATCGCAAAGAAAGCGGCCTGTTCCTGCTGCTCGACATCATGGCCAACATGCAGATGGCGCTCCTGCGCCACGGCCATTCGACGGTGGGCTTCGTCAACGAGCGTGAGATCGAGGCGCTTTGCCTGCAGCAGAAGGCGCGTCTCAGGGTGCGCACTCCTGATCTCGAAGAGCCTGTCATCAATCTCTCGGGAGGCAATCAGCAGAAGGTGCTGATCGCCCGCTGGTTGATGATCAAGCCCAGGATCCTCATTCTCGACGAGCCGACGCGCGGTATCGACGTCGGCGCCAAGGCCGAGATCCACAAGCTGATCACCGAGCTCGCCGGCCAGGGAGTCGCGGTCTTGATGATCTCGTCAGAGCTCCCCGAAGTGCTCGGCATGAGCGACCGCATCCTCGTCATGCACGAGGGCCGAATGACCGGAATCGTTGACCGCAAGGACGCAACCCAGGTCAGGATCATGGAGCTCGCGTCGCAATAGCGGCGCCAGCCGAAGGCTCAGGAACAAAAACCATGGCCACCGAAATTTCCTCCACCTCGCCTCCCGCGGCCGCCGACACGCCGGCCGCCGGACGCCGCCGTCTTCCGCCGGAGCTCAGCATCCTCGGCGTGATGATCGGCATGATGCTGCTCTTTGAAGTGCTTGGCTGGATCTTTGTCGGCCAGAGCTTCATCGCCAATCCCCTTCGTCTCAAGATCATGATCCTGCAGGAATCGGAGATCGGCATCATCGCCGTCGGCGTCACTATGACCATCATCATGGCGGGCATCGACCTCTCGTCCGGCTCGGTTGTCGGCATGACGGCGATGATCGCGGCGAGCCTCGCTCAAGCCGCGGACGCGCCGCATGCGATCTATCCGAGCCTCCTCGGCCTCAGCCCGATCTTTCCGGTGGCGGCGGGACTGCTCTGCGGACTTCTTGTCGGCATCATCAACGGCTGGCTGATCGCCTACACCAAGATCCCCCCCTTCATCGCGACCCTCGGCATGATGGTGTCGGCGCGCGGCGTCGCCGACTGGTATACAAACGGCCAACCGATCGGCAATCTGACCGAGTCCTTCGCCGCCATCGGCGCGGGCTGGTGGCCGGTCTTCATTTTCCTCGGCGTCGCCTTCATCTTCCACATCGCGCTACGCTACACGCGCTACGGCAAGTTCACCTACGCGATCGGCGCGAACCCGCTCGCCGCGCGCGTCTCGGGCATCGACGTCGAGCGCCACACCGTGGTCGTCTATATGTTCGCGGGCTTGCTCTCGGGCTTGTCGGGCATTGTGCATACGGCGCGGGCGATCAGCGGCCAGGCGGGAGTCGGTATGGGCTTTGAGCTCGACGCGATCGCGGCGGCTGTCATCGGCGGCACGTCGCTCTCGGGCGGAGTCGGACGCATGACCGGCACCGTCATCGGCGCGGTCATCCTCGGCATTCTCACTTCGGGCTTCACCTTTCTCAACGTCGACGCGCACTACCAGGAAATCATCAAGGGCGGCGTCATCATCGCGGCGGTGGTCGCCGACCAGTACCGGCAGCGGCGGCGGAAGTCCGTGTGAGTGCGGGGCGGGTCCCTGGTTGAGCGGCCGCCTTTCGGAGGGCCGCTCGATCTGGCCCCGCTCAAATGGCCCTTTGTTTGTCCAGAACGAAACGTGCAGGAAACTCAGATGACGACGCGTCCCATCAGGTTCGGCTTCAACCATATGATCGATCCGGCGCTAACGCCCGATGAATTGGTCGACGCGGCCGTCAAGCTCGGCGCTGTCGCGATTGAGTTGCGTAACGATGTCGGCGAGAACAGCCTGAAGGATGTCGAAACGGCTCGCAGGGTCGGCGCCAAGGCCACGGACGCTGGCCTTGAGGTCCGCAGCGTCAACGCGCTCTATCCCTTCAATGTCTGGAACGAGGAGCGCGCCCGGCAGACCGAGGCGCTCGCCACGCTTGCCGCAGCCGCCGGCGCGACCGGACTCGTCATGTGCCCGCTGAACGAAGGCAAGATGCTGGAGGACACTCCGGAGAAGAGAGCCGGTCTTCGCGCCGCCCTCGCCGAAATCCGCCCGATCCTCGAGGCCCACGGCCTCAAGGGGTTCGTCGAGCCGCTCGGATTCCCGGTGTCGTCGCTGCGCTTGAAGCGCGACGCGCTCGCCGCGATCGACGACATCGGCGGCGCCGACGTCTACTCTCTCGTGCACGACACGTTCCATCATCGTGGCGCCGGGGAGGAGACCGTGTACGCCAAGCGCACCGGCCTCGTACACATTTCGGGGCTCGAAGACTCCGCGATCACCTTCACCGATATGCTCGACGGCCATCGCGTGCTTGTCGGCCCGAAGGATCGTCTTGGAAACGTCGAGCAGCTCCGCCGGCTCTATTCCGACGGCTACGACGGGGTGGTGTCGTTCGAGCCCTTCGCCAAGGAGGTTCACAGCCTCAGCGATCCGATCGGCGCCGTGCGCGAAAGCATGGCCTACCTGCGCGAGGCGCTGGCGGCGTAATCCCGCCTTCATCGCCCCACGGACATCGCGGTGAATCGGAGGGGCGGCGTCTCGCCGGCGTCGACGGCGTGCGAGGGGTGAAGAATTGCGTGCGCTCGGCCGAGGCCGGCGGCGTCTGGATCGACTACCGATAGCAACCAGGGACCTCGGGAGGACATCTCATGCGAATTGCGCTTGACCCGTACATGCACCGCCATCTCTCGCTCGATGAGCTGCCGCGCAAGGTGGCCGAGCTCGGCTACGAGTGGATCGAGCTCTCGCCGCGCGACGATTTCTTGGCCTGGTGGGTGCATCCGCGCGCCTACCCGGAACGCATCGCCAGCTTCAAGAAATCGCTGAAAGACCACGGGGTCAAGATCGCCTCGCTCCTGCCGATGTATCGCTGGGCGAGCCCGCACGAGGACGAGCGCCAGACCGCGGTGCGCTACTGGAAGAAGGCGATCGAGATCGCGGTTGAGATGGGCGTCGACACGATGAACTCCGAGTTCGGCCGCGGCCCTTCGCCGGACCGCGGGCATTCGGCAAACTGCTGCAGCGGCCAGTTCACCCACGAATCGAGCGAGGCCGCCTGGTGGCGCTCGATGGAGGAACTCGTGCCCGTGTTCGAAAAGGAAGGCGTCCAGCTCAACATCGAGCCGCATCCGGAGGACTGGTGCGAGACGCTCCACCCCGCGGTAGACATGATCCGGACAATCGGATCGAAGGCGGTCAAATTCCTCTACTGTGCGCCGCACACCTTCTATTTCGGCGACGACATTCCGAAGATGATCCGCGACGCGG
Organism: Roseiarcus sp.; assembly: GCF_052145395.1. Classification (NCBI taxonomy): domain Bacteria; kingdom Pseudomonadati; phylum Pseudomonadota; class Alphaproteobacteria; order Hyphomicrobiales; family Roseiarcaceae; genus Roseiarcus; species Roseiarcus sp. The sequence goes on along the minus strand of NZ_JBKQOT010000704.1, from coordinate 14,160 downwards.
GGTCGCTCATCGCGCATGTCCACGTCGCCGACACCTACAACCACAAGGCGTCGTCCGGCCTGCGCTACATCTGCAATCCGCCGGGCGCGAAGGTGACCATCCACCAGCACATGGACATAGGCCAGGGCGAGGTGAACTGGGACCAGTTCTTCTCGTCGCTCGCCGCCGTCGGCTTCGACGGTATCATGACGTCTTGCGTCTTCGCCTGGGAGGAGCGCGCCGACGAGTCGGGCCGCTATATGCGCGAGACCATGCAGAAATACGTCGACAAATATTGGACGAAGCGGAAGGCGTGAGTCGAACAGGGAGGCTGCTGCGCCGCCCATTATCAAGGAAGAAGAACATGACCCTCAACATCGGCGTCATCGGCGTCGGAATGATCGGCAAAGAGCACATCAACCGATTGGCGAACAAACTCGTCGGCGCGAAAGTCGTGGCGCTCGCCGACGTCAATGCGAAACAGGCTGAGGCAGCCGCCGCCGAGTTGGCCGGCGCCAAGGTCTACGCGAACGGCGAGGCGCTGATCGCGGCGCCGGAAGTCCAGGCCGTCGTCGTCACCTCCTGGGGGCCGACGCACGAGGCCTATGTGCTCGCCGCGATCAAGGCAGGCAAGCCGGTCTTCTGCGAAAAGCCGCTCGCCACGACTGCCGACGCCAGCCTGCGCATTGTCGAGGCGGAAATCGCCTCGGGCCGCCATCTCGTGCAGGTCGGATTCCAGCGCCGCTACGACAAGGGCTACCGCGCGCTGAAGAAAGCGATCGACGACGGCGTCATCGGGGCGCCGCTGATGGTCCATTGCGCGCACCGCAATCCGTCGGTGCCCGAGGCCTACGTCAGCGACATGGCGATCGTCGACACGTTCATTCACGAGATCGACGTCCTGCGCTGGCTCATCAACGACGATTACGTCTCGGCTCAGGTGCTCGTCCCACGGAACACCAAGCACACGCACGCGAAGCTGAACGATCCGATCATCGTCCTGCTTGCGACCAAGAACGGCGTGCGCATCGACGGCGAGGTCTTCGTCAACTGCCGCTACGGCTACGACATCCGGTGCGAAGTCGTGGGCGAAGAGGGCGTCGCGAGTTTGCCCGAGCCGGAAAGCGTCGTTTTGCGCCGCGACGCAAAGCTCTCGACGGCGGTCATGCAGGACTGGAAGCTGCGCTTCATCGACTCCTACGACGTCGAGCTGCAGGACTGGATCGAGGCGGCCAAGGCCGGCAAGGTCAACGGTCCCAACGCCTGGGACGGCTATTTCGCCGCCGTGACCGCCGACGCCTGTCTCGAGGCCATGCGCACCGGCGCCGTCGCGCCGATCGTTACGCCGCCGCGCCCGGCCTTCTACGCCTGACGATCCGCCGCGCGGCGCTCGGGCCGTCCAATCGAGCCTGGACCGCATCGAGATTGGCTGCTGGCGACCGGCGGGCAGGAGCGACGCGCAGAGTAGGACGGGACGCGGGCTTGCGCTATACCGGCCTCAAGCGCGCGCCGCTTTTCGCAGGGAGGCTCTCATGGCTCAACCGGTCACCGGCATCTCCTCGATGGCGACGCGACGCGTGCTGACAGAGCTCGCACAGCGCTACGAGAAGGCAACCGGCGGGTTAGCGGCGATCGAGGCGGTCGGCGGCGTCGACGCCGCCAAGAGGGTGCGCGCCGGGGAGCGGTTTGACATCGTCGCGCTCGCGGCCGACGTCATGGCGAAGCTCGACGCCGAGGGCTTTCTCGTCGCCGGAACCACGGCCGGCTTCGTCCGCTCCGCGATGGCGTTGGCAGTGCGGTCCGGCGCGCCGGCGCCCGACATCGGCGACGCCGAGGCGGTCAAGGCCGCCCTCCTTGCCGCTCGCTCGGTCGGCTATTCGACCGGCCCGAGCGGGACGCATCTTCTCGAAGTGATGAAGGGCTGGGGCGTCGATCCCGCAGGCGGCGCTCCGCGCCTCGTCCAGGCCAAGCCGGGCGTGCCCGTGGCGGCGCTCGTCGCCCGCGGCGAGGCGGAGATCGGCGTCCAGCAGCTCAGCGAATTCCTCGACGAGCCGGGGATCGCTATCGTGGGCCTCGTCCCACCGCCCGTCCAGTCGGTCACGACCTTCTCGATCGGCGTCGGCGCGCGATCGGCGCGCGTCGAGGAAGCCCTCGCGCTGATCGCCTTCCTCAACGCGCCCGAAACCGCCGAGCCCAAGCGCCGCTTCGGCATGGAGCCGGCCTAGCAACGCCGCTAACCCGCCAGAGCGGCCGGAGCCGCGCCCACTACGTGCCGTGGCGCCGCTCCTTCTTTTTGTCTTAATGGGAAATTGTGCAGGCGGCCTCCGGTGAGGGGCGCCTGAAAAACTTTTCGCATCTCGCTTGACAAAGAGTGTCGTAGATATATCTCAGATGCGTCGCTGAGAACGGCGATATCATCAAGCAAGGAAAATTATGAGACATCACTATGAAATGGAACGCCGGGCACGGTTCGGCGACCGCGATATGGAAAACCGCTCCGAGTCCCGCGAATGGCGCGGCTGGGGCGTACGACACTCTGACGCGCTCATGCACGGCGGCGAAGGCCGGCGCGGCTTCGGTCATCGCGGGTTCGGGCGTCACGGCTTCGGCCGGCGTGGCGAGGACGACGGCGAAGCGCGCGGACGGCGGCGCATGTTCGAGGGCGGCGAATTCCGCCTCGTGCTGCTGCTCCTGATGGAGGCCGAGCCCCGCCACGGCTACGACCTCATCCGCGAGATCGAGTCGCGCACCGGCGGCGCCTATGCGCCGAGCCCTGGCGTCGTCTATCCGACGTTGACGCTGCTCGAAGAGCTTGGCCAGGTCGAGGCGCGCGCTTCCGAAGGCGCCAAGAAGCTCTACGCCGTCACCCCGGAAGGTCTCGCCCATCTCAACGCGAACCGGGCCGAGGCGGAGGCGGCGCTGGCGCGGCTCGACGCACTGGGACGGAAGGACGAGGCGCTCGACGCCGGCCCTGTGTACCGAGCAATGTCGAACCTCAAGGCGGCCTTGAGGCAGCGCCTCTCGGGCGAACCCGGCAAGGATCTGCTGTTCTCGGTCGCCGACGCGATCGACGAGGCGGCGCGCCGGATTGAGCGCCTGTGAGGGCCTCGATCATGAACGCTCCCGCCCCGCAGTTCCACCGGATCGAGCGCATCCGCCGCGAGTCGAAGCGGCGCCGCGTCACGGTTCAGCGCGCATTCCTGGTCACGCCAAAAATGCGGCGGATCGAGTTCACGTCGCCCGAACTCGCCGATTTCGCCAGTCCTTCGCCGGACGATCACGTGAAGGTGTTCGTCCCCGATCCCGCCGCGCCGCAGGGCGTCAGCATGCGCGACTACACGCCGCGCGCCTTCGACGGGGCGCGGTCGACGCTGGCGATCGACTTCGCCCTGCACGAGGCGGGCCCGGCCACGGCCTGGGCGCAGAACGCCAGACCGGGCGACCCGCTGGAGATCGGCGGCCCGCGCGGCTCGCAGGTCGTCGCCGACGATTTCGACCATTACCTGCTCATGGGCGACGAGACGGCGCTGCCGGCGATCGGCCGGCGGGTGGAGGGGCTGCGGCCGGGCGTCCCGGTGACGACGATCGTCGTCGTCGACGACGCGGGCGAGATCCAGACGATTGAGGCGCGCGCCGACTGGCGGCCGGTCTGGATCACCCGTTCGGGCCAGAGCCGCGACGACGCCGCGCTGTTGCGCGAGGCGCTCGACGCCTGGGCGGCGCCGAAGGGCGACGGCTACGTCTGGATCGCCGCGGAGGCTCAGATCGCCCGGGCGCTGAAACTCCACATGCTCGAGGAGCGGCGGCATCCGCCGGCGTGGCTCAAGGCGGCGGGCTACTGGGTGCGCGGCAAGGCCGGCGAGAGCGAGAAGCTCGGCTGAGCGCCGCTTCTACGGGAGGCTGAGCAGGAACCGCAGCAGCGCAGCGTTGACCTCCTCCGGCCGCTCCTGCTGGGTCCAGTGGCCGCAGCCCGGCAGCATCACGGTGTCGCGCAGTTCGGGAACGAAGCTCTTGAGGTTCGCGATCAACTGCGCCGCGCCGGCGAAGCCGACGACGAGGTCGCGGTCGCCCGCGACATAGAGGGCGGGAACCGCCACCTTGAGACCGGCGAAGGGCGCCATCAGATCCCAGTTGCGGTCGATGTTGCGGTACCAGTTGAGGCCGCCGCGGAAGCCGGTCCTGGCGAATTCGCCGGCGTAGAAGTCGATGTCCGCCTCGGTCAGCCACGCCGGCAGCGTCGGCGGATCGACCATCCGGCTGAGAAAGCCGCCAGTCCGCGGAACCATGCCGGGCGCGGCGTCCCCCCGCGCGTCGATCGGGTTCCGCCGCGGAACATTGCCCGAGGCGGAGTAGAGCAGGCGCCGGATCGTCGCGCGAGGGTCGCGCTCGAACTCGGCCTCGGCCACGCCGGGGTCCTGGAAATAAAGCTGGTAGAACCAGGTCTGCTCGGTCTGCGGCATCGCGCTCGTCGGACGGGCCGACCCGCGCGGGCGGAACGGCACGCTGAGGCCCGCGACGGCGCGGAAGCGATCGGGACGCAGCAGGGCCGCGTGCCAGGCGACCGGCGCACCCCAGTCGTGCCCGACGATGGCCGCGCGCTCGGCCCCGAGCGCATTGAGAATCCCGACCATGTCGCCCACGAGATGGAAAAGCGTGTAGCTCTCGATCGCGTCCGGACGGTCGGTCTCACCATAGCCGCGCATGTCCGGCGCGACGGCTCGAAAGCCCGCTTCCGCGAGCGCCTTGAGTTGATGGCGCCACGAGTACCACGACTCCGGCCAGCCGTGGCAGAGGAGAACGAGCGGCCCCTCGCCGGCTTCGGCGCAATGAATGCGGATGCCGTTCGCCTCGACGGTCCGATGTGTGATGTCGGTCACTGCGTTCCCTCCTCTGTCCGGGGAAAAGCGTGACTCGAAAGTCTGTCGCTCGCAAGCGCGGGCGTAGCTATGGCCGACCCGGATCCGCTTTCCGGGCAACCGGGAGGAAGACGTCCATGCTCAGGACATTTGGACAGCAGGCCGTCGTGATCGGCGCAGGAATGGGCGGCTTGGCGGCCGCAAAAGCCGTATCGCCGTTCTTTGAGCGCGTGATCGTTCTCGACCGCGACGCGCTTCCTGGCGCCCCAGCGCCGCGCGTCGGGACGCCCCAGGCGCGCCATGCGCATGCGCTGCTCGCTGGGGGCCTGAGGGCGCTCCAGCAACTCTTCCCCGGCTTTCGCAACGACCTTGTAAACGCCGGCGCGGTTCCGGTCCGGACCGGTCGCGACGTGATCTGGGAGCGCCCGGGATACGATCCGTTTCCGGTCCGCGACCTCGGGTTCGACGTGTTCTCGATGTCCCGCCCATTGCTCGAGGCGGTATGCCGGCGCCGGCTCGGCGCGGAGGGCAATATCGAGCTCTGCCCGCGCGCTCGGGCAGCCGAGATCATCCCTGCGCCGCATCGCGATCGCGTTGCAGCGGTTCGGGTCGACGACGGCTCGACGACGTCTGAACGCCTCCCGGCGGACCTCGTGATCGACGCGTCCGGCCGAGCGGGGCCGACCTTGGCGTTCTTCGACGCAATCGGAGCGGCGCCGCCGGAGCAAACTGAGATTGGCATCGACATCGGCTATGCATCCGCAATCTTCGAGGTTCCCGATCCCGCGCCCGAGTGGAAAGGGGTGACTCACCTTCCCGAGCCGCCGAAGGAATTCCGCGGCGGCTTGATCCTGCCGCTCGAGAATCGCCGATGGATCGTCTCGATCGGCGGGAGGCATGGCGACAATCCGCCCGACGACCTGGACGGTTTCCTCGCCTTCACCAAGACTTTCCGAAGGCCGACGATCCACGACGCGATTGCGAGAGCAAGGCCGGTCGGAGACATCGCCCGCTACAATCTCCCGGCGAGCGTGCGCCGCCATTTCGAGAGGCTGCCGCGGCCCCCGTGCGGGCTCATCCCGATCGGCGACTCGGTCTGCCGGTTCAACCCCGTTTTCGGCCAGGGTATGAGCGTCGCTGCGCAAGAGGCGGTCGTCCTGCGGGACTTGCTCGAGGCTCGGTGCGACCGCGCCGATCCGCTCGACGGCCTCGCGGAGCAGTACTTCACCGCCATCCAGGAATGTCTCGCGGCGCCCTGGGGGACCGCGCTCACCGACTTCATCCATCCCGAAACCCGCGGCGAGCGCCCGCCGGATCTGGAGAATCGGCTCCGCTACGGCGCCGCCCTCCTCCAACTCGCCGCCCGCGACCCCGAGGTTCACAAGCTCATGGTCGAGGTGACCGGCCTCACCAGGCCCGCCGCCGCGTTGCGCGAGCCCGCGCTGGCGGAGCGAGTCGTGGCGCTGATGGCGGCGACCGCATGACGCGGCGCCCGCACTAGCCACGATGTAACTGTGCGTCTAGGCTTCGCGCTTTTCGTAACGTCCCGAAGGCGCGCAGCCCATGGCCGAACCCTCCCTTTCTGTCCGCAAGCGCGAAGGCCGGCTCGCGCCGGAAACCGTCGCCGCCCTCAACGCGGATCTCGCCGCGCGCTTCGGCAACAGCTTCACCGCCTCCGAGGCGATCCGGCGCCAGCACGGCCATACGCTGACCTGGCTCGAGAACCAGCCGCCGGACGCGGTCGTCTTCGCGGAGACGCGCGACGACGTGGTCGACCTCGTAACGCTCTGCGCCAAACACGACGCGCCGATCATTCCCTTCGGCGTCGGCTCGTCGCTCGAAGGCCATGTCAACGCGCCGCACGGCGGCGTGTCGCTCGACTGCTCGCGGATGAACGCAATTCTGGCCGTCAACGCCGAGGACCTCGACTGCGTGGTCGAACCCGGCGTCACCCGCACCCAGCTCAACGCCTTTCTGCACGATTCCGGGCTGTTCTTCCCGATCGACCCGGGCGCCGACGCCACCCTCGGCGGCATGGCCTCGACCCGCGCCTCGGGCACCAACGCCGTGCGCTACGGCACGATGAAAGAGCTGGTGCTGTCGCTCGGCGTCGTCACCGCAGATGGGACTTTTTTGCGCACCGGCACGCGTGCGAAAAAATCGTCGGCCGGCTACGACCTCACCCATCTCTTCGTCGGGGCCGAGGGGACGCTCGGAGTCATCGTCGAGGTCACGCTCAAGCTCGCAGGCCTGCCCGAGGCGGTGTCGGCGGCGACCTGCTCCTTTCCCGACGTGCACTCGGCCTGCAGCACGACGATCGAGACCATCCAATCCGGCCTGCCGAGCGCCCGCATTGAGCGTCTCGACACGCTGTCGGTGCGCGCCTTCAACATCTACGCCCACCTCGGCCTGCCCGAGACGCCGATGCTGCTCGTCGAGTTCCACGGCACGGAAAGCGGCGTCGCCGAGCAGGCGCAGAGGTTCGGCGAGATCGTCGCAGAGAATGGCGGCGGGAATTTCATCTGGGCGACAAAGCCCGAGGAGCGCACCAAGCTGTGGAAGGCGCGCCACGAGGGCTTTTTCGCTCAGATGGCGCTGAGGCCCGGCGCGCGTCCCTTCGCCACCGACACCTGCGTGCCGATCTCGCGTCTCGCCGACTGCGTCGAGGAGACGCTGGCGGACATCGCCGCAAGCGGCCTCGTTGCGCCGATCGTCGGTCACGTTGGCGACGGCAATTTCCACGTGAGCCCCCTCGTCGACATGACGAACCCAAAGGAAATCGAGGCGGCGGAAGCCTTCGCCTCCCGCCTCGCCCACCGCGCCATCGCCATGGGCGGCACCTGCACCGGCGAGCATGGCGTCGGCCAGAAGAAGATCCCCTACATGGAGGACGAGCACGGGACCGCCGCGGTCGACCTGATGCGGCGGATCAAGGCGGCCTTTGATCCGCAGAACCTGTTCAATCCGGGCAAGGTGTTCGCGGTTTAGGGGTCAAAATTAAACGTCAGGCGCCCAACGGAATGGCAGGAGCGCGCAACCACCGTCTATTCGCTAACGACGTGGCGAGCGCGTCGCATCAACTCCAAGCGCACATTCCTCTTCCGCTCAAGGCATGCGCAGGACCCGAACCCTGGTCATGAACCGGCTCCGCCTCCAAGCTGCCCTCAAGGCGGTCGCGGCCTCCGCTTCAGTTTGTAGGCGTTCGAAACACCATTTCTTAGGCGGTTTCACCTAAAGCTACTCGGTGAGATTGTCGTGTCGCAATCTCACCGGGTTAACGCGTCGACGTCAGCGCCAGACTTGGTCGTGACGCCCGACATTGCCGAAAGCTTTAGCACGCCCTTGAACCGACCAGGAAAGATGTACGCCTGCTCTTACCGGAGATGTTCTCTCTGCTGAAACAGCCAGAAAATCGCCGCCAGACTTGGTGCGGTCGCCTCGGAGGATCACCACCGTGATCGCGGAACCTTTGCAAGAGGGGCAAGCTCGCGACTGCGCCCGTTGCCTGACCGCGCAGAAAGAGGCGCAGTTGGGCTACTTCATAACGCTGTCGCCGGGCTCCCTGGCCATATTCGATCGAAATATGCGCTATCTGGAAGCGAGCCGCCGCTGGCAAAGTGTTTTCCGCCTCGAGGGAGATTTCGTCGGACGGTCGCATTACGATCTTTTTCCGAAAATCCCTGCGCACCGGAAGGAATTGCATCGCCGAGCCCAGGCCGGCGAGACCATAACCAAAGATCGCAAGCTATTCGTACGCGCGGACGGTTCGCAGCAATGGCTGCGGTGGGAGCTTCGTCCATGGCGCCGCCCGGACGGCGCTATCGGCGGCATCGTCATTTATGCCGAAGACATTACGGATAGATCGCTGACCAGGAAAGGCTGCGCCAGAGCGAGGCCACCTTGCGTGCGGTGGGCGATAACCTGCCCGACAGCTTCGTCTACCGCTATAGGCGCGATCCGTCTGGAAACCCACAGTACCTGTATATCAGCGCCGGCGTTGAAAGGCTCACAGGCGTTACTGTTGAGCAGGCTCTGGCCGACCCTCGCGCGTTGTACGCGCTAGTCCTGCCCGAATGTTTGTCAAAGCTGCTGGAGGCTGAGCAAGCCGCCAAGCGCGACCTGACCGATTTCGCTGTGGAAATCCCGATTCGCCGCAAGGATGGCGAGGTGCGTTGGATGCGGCAGCGTGCGCGTCCCGAAACACAGCCGGACGGTCGATTGCTTTGGAATGGCGTTCAGACGGACATTACGGAAAGCGTCGCCGACCAGGAAAGGCTGCGCGAGAGCGAGGCGGCCTTGCGTGCGATGGGCGATAACCTGCCCGATAGCGTCGTCTTTCAATATACGCGCGATCCGGAAGGAAACGCGCGATTTCTTTACATCAGCGCCAGCGTTGAAAGGCTCACTGGCGTTGCGGTCGAGGAGGCTCTGGCCGACGCCGGCGCGTTGTACGCGCAGGTCCTGCCCGAATATTTGCCAAAGCTGCTTGAGGCTGAACGCGCCGCTGCGCGCGACCTGACCGATTTCGCTGTGGAGGTCCCGATTCGCCGCAAGGATGGCGAAGTGCGTTGGATGCGGCTGCGTGCGCGCCCGGCGCGACGGTCGAACCGAGAGATCCTCTGGAACGGCGTGTGGACGGACATTACGGAAAGCGTCATCGACCAGGAAAGGCTGCGCCAGAGTGAGGCGAGATTGCGCGCCGTGGGCGATAACCTGCCCAACAATTCAATCTTCCAATACGTGCCGGATCAAGACGGAACACCGCGATTTCTTTACCTCAGCGCCGGCATCGAAAAGATCACCGGCATCGCGGTTGAGGAGGCTCTGGCCAACGGCGACGCGTTGTTTTCGCAGATCCTCCCCGAATACCGGTCAACGCTGTCGGAGGCTCGACAAGCCGCCACGCGCGACCTGACCGATTTCGCTGTGGAGGTCCCGTTTCGCCGTGCGGATGGCGAAGTGCGATGGATGCGGCTGCATTCGCGCCCCGACCCGCAACCGGACGGACGAATCCTCTGGAACGGCGTTCAAACGGACATTACGGAGGAGAAGCGGCTGCAAACGGCGCAACTCGAGGCGGCGCAACGCCAATCCTTCCAACTCGAGCTGTCCGACGCGATCAAGCCGCTGCGCGACCCCTTCGAAATCATCGCGGTTGTCAGCGAACGCCTCGGCAAACAGTTGGGCTGCCATCAGGTCGTCTACGCTGAGATCGACGCCAAGCAGGAATAAGCGATCATAAGGCGCGAATGGACCGACGGATCGATGCCGACGAGCATTGGCGTGCACAGACTTGCGGATTATGGCTTCGCCCTCGTCGACAACCTGCGCGCAGCTAAGGTCAGCGCCATCGACGACGTCGCCGCGGACCCGCGTCTCGGATCGGACATCGCGGCGTCGAACCACCTCGCTCGACAAATCGGTGCGTTTCTAAGGGCGCCGTTGGTCAAGGACGGGAGGCTCGTCACTGTGCTGTCAGTCCACCACCAGGAGCCGCGGCGGTGGACCGCCATGGACGTGTCGCTGGTGGAGGAAGTCGCTGAGCGGACATGGGAGGCGATCGAGCGCGTGCGCGCGGCGGAAGCCCTGCACGACAGCGAGGAACGTCTCCGCTTCGCCTTGACGGCGGCCAACGCCGGCGCGTGGGAATGGGATTTGACGACCGACTTGAATGTCTGGTCGGATGAACTCTGGAAACTTTACGGACTTGAGCCGAACTCTTGTGAACCGTCCCACAACGCTTGGCCGGAGACGGTCCACCCCGATGACCGTATCGCGGCGTCGCGCGCGGAACGTGAGGCCGTCGCGAAAGGCGGTGAAATCGCTCTCGAATGGCGGACGTGCGAGAGAGGGGGCGCGCAGCGCTGGCTGATGACGCGCGGCGGTCCGATGAATCACCCCGATGGCCCTTCGGTTCGCTACGGGGGCGACGTGATCGACATCACCGAAAGCAAGAAGTCCGAAGAGAAGATCAACTATCTGGCCCATCACGACACCCTGACCGGACTGCCGAACCGCGCGGCCTTCAATGAGCGGCTGTCCGCCGCCCGCGCGGAAGCCGACGAGACCCGAACCCCGGTTGCTGTCCTCTGCTTGGACCTTGATCGCTTCAAGGAGGTCAACGACGTCTTTGGCCATGTCATCGGCGACGAGCTCTTGCTCCAAGCGTCGCAACGATTCCGGACGGGTGCGGGGGGCGCATACATCGCCCGTGTCGGCGGCGATGAGTTCGCAGCCGTCGTCTCCGGAAAGTCGCGGCTCATACGCGCGTCAGATTTGGCCGAGCGGCTGCACTGGGCGGTCGCTTCGCCTTTTGACATCGAAGACAAGCAAATCCGTATCGGCGTCAGCGTTGGCGTCGCGCTCTATCCGGACCATGGGGATATGGAGGCGGTCCTCGCCAATGCGGATGCAGGCCTGTACCGCGCCAAGGCGGAAGGCGGGGGAAAAACGTGTGTCTTCGACTCCGGCCCGGACAGTCGCCTGCGCGAGCGCCATGCGCTGATGCAGGACCTCAAGTACGCCCTGGAGCGGGACGAGTTCCTCCTTCATTATCAACCGCAGGCGGGCGCAGACGGCGCGATTTTCGGCTTCGAGGCGCTCTTGCGCTGGCGCCATCCCTGCCTTGGCCTCGTCCCGCCGAATGCGTTCATTCCCATTGCAGAGGAAAGCGGACTGATCACGGCCATCGGGGAATGGGCGTTGCGCGAGGCCTGCCGGGAAGCGGCGGCATGGCCGCGGCCCTTGACGGTCGCGGTCAATCTCTCGCCCAAGCAATTCCTGAAGGACGGGCTGCCGCAAATCGTTCATTCCGCCCTGTTGGGAACCGGCTTGGCGTCGCATCGCCTCGAATTGGAGATCACCGAGAGCGTTCTGATCCACGATTTCTCGAGAGTGTCGGCGATCTTGCGCCAATTGAAAGCCTTAGGCGTGAAAGTGGCCATGGATGATTTCGGCACGGGCTATTCGTCGCTGTCCTATGCTCATTCCTTCCCGTTCGACAAGATCAAGATCGACGCTTCGTTCGTCCGGAGCCTGCATGAGAATCCGAATTCTGAAACGATCATCAAAGCGATCATCGGCCTGGGCGGCGGGCTTGGCGTGCCCCTGATTGCCGAAGGCGTGGAAACCAAAGAACAGCAGGAGTTCCTGAGATCAATCGGCTGCTTCGAAGCTCAAGGCTTTCTGATCGGCAGGCCGCACCCGATCGATGTCTACGCAGCTGTCGTGGGCCGATCAACTTCCGGTTGGCTCACTTTGGAGCCGAAGGAAGCAATCTGCGCCTGACGCTGGAATAAGATGATCCGTTGCCAGCGGACTCAGCGCAGAATGCCGCCTAAGGTGAGGGGTTTCGGACGCCGGCCCTTTGCAACGGTGATGCGAGGCGCCGGGGCCGGCGTTCGAAAGCCTCCAAGGAGGAAACCGCGAGGAGGAAGGGCGCCGTGCGGCGGGGCGCGACCTATCTGGATTTGGGGCTCGCGGACGGATTGCGTTTGTCGCGGCTGGATCTGGCGCCACGCAGCCTTTTCGTGGAGAGCGCCGACGGCGATGGTTCCTTATCGCGAAGATGCGTGGGTTTTTGCGCCGGCGCGGCGGTCGGAGGGGGACCGGCGACGGATTGAGTGCGTCAGTTCTGCAAAAGTCGGTCATGGGTTGGCTGGGTTAGGCGGCTTTGCGGAGGTCGGTTTTCTTGTGCTCCCTGAGGTCGTTCATATTGAGGTAACGGTGGGCTTCGAGCCAGTTCTCGTGGGTTTCGACGGCTAAGGCTCGCACGAGGCGCTGGCAGGCCTCGGCATTGGGGAAGATGCGCGCGACGTGGGTTCGGCGCTTGATCTCCTCGTCGAGGCGTTCGAGCATGTTTGGGCTCTTGAGATGCTTATGATGCTGGCGTGGCACGCGGTAGAAGGTGAAGGTTTCTTCGATCGTTTCCTCGACACCGAGCGCAAGATTCGCCTCTGAGCCCCGGCGCCTTCGCCTTTGTTCCCCCTATCGGTCGGCGAGAAATCGGGGTAGGCCGAAATCATGTTCAGTCTTGACGACCTCGCCGAGATCATCGACCGCCGCGCCGACGCGTCGGCCGAAAGGTCGTACACGCGCAGTCTGCTCGACAGGGGCGCGGCGCACTGCGCCCGCAAGTTCGGCGAAGAGGCGATCGAACTGACGGTCGCGGCGGTGGCTCAGGACGAAGCCGCCGTTCGCGCGGAAGCGGCCGACGTGCTCTACCATCTGCTCGTGCTCCTGCGGTCGCGCGGGGTCGCGTTTCAATCGGTCGTCTCCGAACTCGAAAGCCGGACGCGCCAAAGCGGTCATGAGGAAAAGGCGGCCCGCAAAGGCTGACCGCGGAGCGGAAACCCCAAGGGATCGACATGGATCAGCTGGTCAATCGCCCTAAAGTCGAGTCCCCGTTTCGTCGGTTCACGCGCGACGAATGGGCGCAGTTGCGCGCCGACACGCAGCTCACCCTGACGATCGACGACCTCCGCAAGCTGCAGTCGAACCACGACCCGATCTCGCTCGACGAGGTCGTCGCGATCTATCTGCCCCTCTCGCGCCTGCTCGCGCTCTACGTCGCCGCGACGCAGGGTCTGTTCAAGGCGACGCAGCGGTTTCTCGGGGCCCGCGACGGAAAAGTGCCGTACATCATTGGGATCGCCGGATCCGTCGCAGTCGGAAAGTCCACGACGGCGCGCGTGCTTCAGGCCCTGCTGACGCGCTGGCCGAACACCCCCAAGGTCCAGCTCGTGACCACCGACGGCTTTTTGCACCCCAACGCCGAGCTGATCCGTCAGGGCATCATGGACCGCAAGGGATTCCCGGAAAGCTACGACGGCAGCGCGCTCATCCGGTTCCTGTCGGCGGTCAAGGCGGGCGAGCCCAAGGTCGCTGCGCCGGTCTACTCGCACCTCACTTACGACATTGTTCAGGGCGAGACGACCACCGTCGATCGTCCTGACATATTGATCGTCGAGGGCATCAACGTCCTGGCGCCGAACCGACTGCCGCGCGACGGCAAGGAGGTTCCTTTCGTTTCCGATTTCTTCGACTTCTCGATCTTCCTGCACGCCGAGGATGCGCTGCTCGAGCAGTGGTACATCGAGCGGTTCATGCGCCTGCGCAACACGGCCTTCCGCGATCCCCGCAGCTATTTCCGGCAGTACGCCGATCTCGACGACGACGAAGCGAAGGCGACGGCGCGCTCGATCTGGATGCGCATCAATCTCGTCAATCTGCACGAGAACATTCTGCCGACCCGGCCACGCGCCGACCTCCAGCTGACCAAGGGCGGCAACTGCTCGCGGATCTGGCGGGCTGCCTCCGCGCAGCG
>NZ_JBKQOT010000703.1:0-6053 GCF_052145395.1 Roseiarcus sp. | reverse complement strand
CTCCTGCGCAGGTGGCGCGTCGTCCCTGTGATCAACTCGACCCGGCGATAGCGATCGTCGCCTTTGCGACTGTCTTGATGAGTGTCATTATGACTGTCATTCTTCACGGCGCTACCCGACGCATCCACGGCCCGCTCACAATGCTATCGGATGCCGCGCGATTTGGTAGGTGCGATCGCCCTGTGATCGCCGTGCCGCTTACGAAGCAACCGGCAACCACTCGCTGAGAGCGTCGGCCGCGCTCAGCGCGGCTGCAACCGCGTCGCCGCGGTCGCCGATCGCAGCTACAATGGTGCGGCAGAAAGGAGGCCGCTCATGCCCGCCTTCCTCGAAAGCCGCGTGACGGCGCGGATCGAAGGCGATTTCGTCGTGTTCCTGATCGGCATGCGAATCAACAAACCGTGGAAGGTCCACAGATGGCTGCCCGTCTTGATGGCGATGCCAAAGATGCTCAAGGAGTTGGACGCCGCGCCGGCAGGGATCGGCTGCCTCGGATACACCAGCCTCGGGATGACGACCCTGGTCCAATACTGGCGCAGTTTCGACTGCCTCGAGGCCTACGCCCGCGCCCGGGAAAAGGCGCACTGGCCGGCGTGGGTCGAATTCAATCGCCGGATGAAGGATTCGCGCGGCGACGTCGGCATCTGGCACGAGACGTATCGGGTGCGCGCCGGCGAATACGAATCGGTCTATAGCGGCATGCCGCTGTCCGGTCTCGCAAAAGTGGCCGAGAGCGCGCCGGTGGCGACGGGAACCGAGAGCGCGCGCGAGCGCCTCGGTTTGGGGGCTTGAATGATCATCAGCGACCTCGACGACGTGAACCTCGACGCGCTCGCCGCCATGGCGCGAACCGAAGACCCGCGACTGCGCCAGATCCTGATCGCGCTCGTTAAGCACCTGCACGCCTTCGTGCGCGAGGTGCGGCTGACGGAGGCCGAGTTCCGCGCGGCAACCGCCGTCGTCAACGAAATCGGCCGGCTTTCGACCGACACGCACAACGAGACGGTGCTGTTGGCCGGCTCCCTCGGCGTGTCGTCGCTGGTCTGCCTCTTGAACAACGGCGTCGACGGGAGCGCGGAGACGTCCCAGTCCCTGCTCGGTCCGTTTTGGCGCCTGCATTCGCCGCGCGTTCCAAACGGAGGATCGATCCTGCGCTCCCCGACGCCCGGCGAGTCGCTCATGGTGACGGGACGCGTGGTGGACGCGTCGGGCGCGCCGATCGAAGGCGCGGAGGTCGACGTCTGGCACGCCTCGCCGCTCGGCCTTTACGAGAACCACGATCCGGACCAGGCGGAAATGAACCTGCGGGGCAAATTCACGACCGACGCGGACGGCCGTTTCTGGTTCTCGACGGTGAAGATGGTCGGCTATCCGATCCGGACCGGTGGCGTCGTGGGGCGCCTGCTCAAAGCCCAGAACCGTCAGCCGAAACGGCCGGCGCATCTGCACGCGCTGATCGTCAAGCCGGGCTACAAGGTGCTGATCTCGCAGGTCTACGACCCGTCAGACCCCAATCTTGAGGACGACCCGCAGTTCGGCGTCACCAAGGCGCTGGTCGGCGCCTTCGTCCGCCACGACGAGCCGCATCCGACCGACCCGTCGATCCGCCCGCCGTGGCATGCGCTCGACCACACCTACGTGATGCATGAGGGCGAGACCGTGCTGCCGGTTCCGCCGATCAAGTAGGAGGCGTCCCCCTCGCCCCGCGTAAGCGGGGAGAGGGTCGGGGTGAGGGGCGGCGCAGCCGCATCATCCGGCCTTCGGCCACCGTCTCCCCGCTTCGCGGGGCGAAGGGCTTCGAGGCCTCACCTCGGCGAGAACTTCGCGAACTCGCCCGCGTACGCCTTCGCCAGCGGCGGGGCGTAGCTGTTGCGCTTCGAGGTTTTCAGCCCGAGCCTCGCGAGCGTCTCGGCGAGACCGACGGCGCAGGCGACTCCGTCGAGCACCGGAACGCCGGCTTTCTGTTCGAGGTCGCGCGCAAGGTCGGTCATGCCGGCGCAACCGAGCACGATCGCGTCCGCGCCGTCCTCCGCAAGCGCGCGAAAAATCTCGGCCTCGATCGTGCGGCGGGCGTCGGACCCCGGCTCTTCCAGCGCGAGGACGGGAACGTCGGCGGCGCGCACCCGGGCGCAGCGCGCGGCGAGGCCGTATTTGACGAGGTTCTTCTCAATCGGCGCGATCGAGCGGGCGAGGGTGGTCACGACGCTGAACTTTTCCGCGATCAGGCTCGCCACGTGGAAGGCCGACTCGCCGATGCCGACCACGGGCGCGGTGGTTGCGCAACGCGCGGCTTCGAGACCCGTGTCGTCGAAGCAGGCGACGACGAAGGCGTTCGCGTCAGGGGCCCTGGCGATCTCGTCGAGAAGCCCCGGAACGGCGAAGGCTTCGTCGAAATAGCCTTCGATGCTCGGCGGGCCAAAGTTCGGATTGACGGCCCGGACCTCGACGCCGGGCGAGGCGGCGGCCTTGGCCGCCACCCCGATCTTCGCCGTCATGGAGGCGGTGGTGTTCGGGTTGACGACGCAGATCAGCATGGCATGCGCCCTCAGACCTCACCGCCCAGATAGAGATGCTGCACGCGCTCGTCCTTGGCGAGGTCGGCCGAATGGCCGGCAAGCGCGATCGAGCCGGTCGACAGCGCGTAGGCGCGGTGGGAGATGCGGAGCGCCATGCGCGAGTTCTGCTCGACCAGCAGCACGCTGACCTTCTCGTCGCGGTTGATCGCGACGATCGAGCGGGCGATGTCCTGGACGATCTTCGGCGCGACGCCGAGCGAGGGTTCGTCGAGCAGCAGCAACCTGGGCTTGGCCATTAACGCACGGCCGATCACCAGCATCTGCTGCTCGCCGCCGCTCATTGTTCCCGCCACTTGGCGCAGGCGATCCTTGAGGCGGGGAAAGCGGTGCAGCACGTCGTCGAGCGAGGCGCGAACGCCCGCCGCGTCCGAACGCGAGAAGGCGCCCATGAGCAGGTTGTCGCGCACGCTCATGTAGGGGAACACCCGGCGACCTTCGGGGACCATGGCGATGCCGAGCTTGACGATCGCTGCCGGGTCGAGCCCGTCGATCCGCTGGCCCTCGAAGGTTATCGACCCCTTGCGGATGCGGCGGAGGCCCGTGATGGCGCGCAAAATCGACGATTTGCCGGCGCCATTCGCGCCGATCAGCGCGACCGTCTCGCCCTCGTCGAGGGCGATCGACACGCCCTTCAGCGCGTAGACATGGTCGTAGTAGAGTTCGACGCCATCGAGCGCGAGCATGGGGGCCATGGTCTAGAGCCCGATCGATTCGTCTTCGACGCCGAGATAGGCCTCGATGACCTTGTCGTTGGATCGGATCTCGGCTGGCGTCCCTTCGGCGATCTTGACGCCGAAATTGATCACGACGATGCGGTCGGAGATCTTCATCACCGCCGGCATGTCGTGCTCGACGAGCAGGCAGGTCACGCCGCGGTCGCGCACCGCCCAGACCATCTCGACCGCCCGATTGGTTTCGTCGACGTTCATACCGGCGAAGGGTTCGTCGAGCAGCAGGACCTTTGGGTCGGCGGCGAGCCCGATCGCGATGCCGAGGGCACGCAGATGGCCTTGCGGCAGGTTGCTCGCGAGCTCGTTCTTGACGGCGCCGAGACCGAGGAAATCCAGGATCTCGTCGGCCGAGCGGCCGAACGCCTGTTCGTCGCGGCGCGCCGCCGCCGAGCCGACGTAGAAGCCGGCAAGGCTCGCGCGCGAGCGGAGGTGATGGGCGACGATGACGCTGTCGCGCGCCGTCATGCCCTTGAAGATGGTCGTCTCCTGAAAGGTGCGCACCACCCCCTTGCGGGCGACGATATGCGGGGCGAGGCCCGAGATCACCTCGCCGTTGAAACGAACCTCGCCGCGCGTCGGCTTTTCAAACGACGAGATCAGCTTGAAGATGGTCGACTTGCCGGCGCCGTTGGGGCCAATGATCGACAGGATCGCGTTCGGCTCGACGTCGAACGAGACCTCGTTGACCGCGGTCAAGCCGCCGAAGCGCTTGGTGAGGTCGCGGACCTCCAGGATCGGCGCCGTCATGGCGCTTTCCTCGACGGCCAGCGCAGGCTGAGAAGCCCGTTCGGCAGCGCGACGATCAGCAGGATCATCACGCCGGAATAGATGAGGAGCTGGTACTGGCCGGTCTGGAAAAGAAGGTCCCAGCCGAAATAGAGCACCAGCGTCCCGAGCATCGGGCCGAACACGTAGCTTAAGCCGCCGAGGAAGCAGTTGAGCATGAAGTTCACGCTGTCGTTGACGGTGAAGCTCGACGGATAGATCGACTGGGCGATGGCGACGAAGATCGCGCCCCCGATCCCGCCCAGGAACGAGGAGATTGCGTAGGCGAGCACGCGCAGAAGCGGCACGTTGACGCCCATGGACGAGGCGAGCGCCTCGTTCTGGCGCAACGCCGCGAACAGATGGCCGACGCGCGAATTCACCAGCCGCCAGAGAGCGGCGAAAGTGAGCGTCATCATCGTCACCGACAGGAAGTAGAAGGCGGCGTTCGGTTCGGCGAAAGAGTCGAACGCCGGGACGATCGTCAGCCCCAAGAGGCCAATCGCGCCGGGCATGGGAATGCTGGTGATGCCCTTGGCGCCGTTGGTGACGGGCAGGGCGAGCGCCGAAAGCCGGGCCACTTCGGTCAGCACCAGCGTGACCATCGAGAAATAGACGCCGCGCAATCTCAGGATCGGCAGGCCGATCAGCACGCTGATCAGGGCGCAGAAGAGCCCCGCGATCGGCAGGCTCAGCCAGAACGACAGGCCGTAGGTGGAGACCAGGACTGCGGAGACATAGCCGCCCGCGAGCGCATACGCTCCCTGGCCGATATTGATGCGGCCGATGTAGAAGGTGAGCCAGACGCCGCCGGAAGCGATGGCGAGCAGCGCGACCGAGCTCAGCGTATAATAGAGATCGGTGCGATGCGTCTCGTATATGGCGAGCGGAATGACCACGAATACGATCAGGAGAAAGAGCGCGACGGCCGCGGCGCGCGCGCTGCGCTGCATCCGGGTCATCGGCTCATCCCCATGGCTTGCCCATCAGGCCGTTGGGGCGGATTGCGAGGAAGACCATCAGGGCGACGAAGATGACGAGATAGGTGATGTCGCCATAGGCGTGAAGGACGGTCAGGCCGACCGATTCCAGCATGCCGAGGATGAAGCCGCCCGCGATCGCGCCGCCGACCACGCCCGCGCCGCCGATCATCACCATCATGAAAGCCTTGATCGAGATCGCCCCGCCAATGCCGGAATTCACGCCGGTGATCGTCACCAGAAGTCCGCCGACGAGGCCCGCAAGCATGGCGCCGAGCGCAAAGCCGACCAAGCCGTAGAACGCGACCGGCACGCCCATCAGTTGCGCTGCGACCCGGTCCTGCGCCATGGCTCGCATGGCGCGGCCGGGTTTGGTGAACTGCATCATGAGGATGAAGGCGACGATGAAGGCGACGGCGAGGCCCGCAACGAGGATGCGGTCCCAGGGGAGGATCAGGTTGTCCCAGATGAAGACGCCGTTGACGATCTTGTGTACGCCGCGCTGCTTCTCCCCGAACATGAGCAAGATCGCCGCGTCGAGGAAATAGGCGACCCCGGCGGCCAGCAGCATCGTGCTCTCCTCGCGTTCGCTGCGCCGGATCACGGTGCGGAACAGGAAGCGTTCCAGAGCCGCGCCGACGACGGCGAGCGTGAGCGCGGAGGCGATGAGGCCTACGACGAAGGGCAGCTTCATCAGGCCGTAGACTTCATAGACGACGAATCCGCCGAGCACGTACATCTGCCCGTGCGCGAAATTCAGCACGTTCATGAGCGCGAAGATCAGCGTCAGGCCGAGCGCGATCATGGCGTATTGCGCGCCGAGATAGAGCCCATTGGCGATGACCTGTTCCATGCCGCCTCAAGCCTCTGAAAGTTCGACGTGATTTGTGACCCTTCGTGTCCTTTGTGGTGGATATGTTCACCACAAAGTTCACGAAGGAGCACGAAGGCTGATCAGTCGACGTTCTCATGTATCCCCTCATTTTCACGCGATGCCGAAC
>NZ_JBKQOT010000702.1:0-4323 GCF_052145395.1 Roseiarcus sp. | reverse complement strand
CGCCGGGGAAATAGCTCGAGAGCCAAAGGGCGCCGGGGTCAATGAGGGTTGCGTTGCGGCTGCCGCTGCTCCAGATGCCGCCGGCGTTCAAACCGACGTAGAACCCGGTCCAGGTGAACGGCGGGGGAACAAACACCGGCGCCGGGGCTTCCTTCCGGGTCGGCAGGTCAGCAGCCTGAGCAGCAACAGCGGTCGCAACGGTCAACGCCGCGGCGGCAGCTCCCATCATCCAACGTTTCGTCATCATCGTTCTCCGTTTAGATCGGCTCCGCCAAACGCTCGATATGCGCGCCGTCGCCCGTGAAAATCAACAACGCTGTTATAGGGTTGGAAAATACCGGAGTCCACCGATTCGGCTCGTTTTCGGCCTCTTCGCTCATACATGTGGCAAAATAGACACAAAAGCGGGCCCCGTGGTTAACCAAACATTTGCAACGGCGACGGAATCGCGCTCGCGTTAACCGGTGACAAAGCTTGCCAACACGACCGCGATCACTCCGGTGAGGAAAACGCCGTCGAAGGTCCCGGCGCCGCCGATCGACGCGACCGGCGCGCCGAGACTTCTCAGGAGGCCGAGGTTGAGGAGATCTGCGCCGACCAGCACGCCGATGCTGCCGCCGATATAGGCGATCGGCGCGGCGAAGCGGCGCGACAGGACCAGGGCGGCGAAGGCCGCAAGCAGGGGAGGAACAAAAGTGGGAACGGAGATGCCGAGCCCGGGCACCGGGACCGCCATCTGGTGAACGAAAAAGGCGACGATCACCACGGCGATCAGACCGAGCGTCCAAAGTTCGTACCGAATCAGCAGATAGAGCGAGACCAGGATCGGAATGACGGCGCCGCCGACGTTGATGGCCAGCACCGTTCCGGGCCAGTCCACCGCGACTGGGGCGAGGAACGGAATGCCCATGAACTCCATGACTTCGCGCGTGACGACCCGCTCGCCTGGCAGGCGGGCGATGGGAATGTTGACATAGGAGCCGACCAGGGAGGCGAACAAAATCATCGTCACGGCGAGAGGGTCGATGCCGAGCGCTGTCGAAACGCGGCTCAGAAGCCCGATCGTCGCCAGGATCGTCAGGCCGACCAGCATGGCGAAAAACAATCCCGCGACGCCAAGGCTCAGCGGGAAGTAATGCATGTGCGTCATGTCCCTGGATCGCGCCGAAGACCGGCGGCCTCGCCTTTAGAGAGCGGCGAACGCCGCGATGATCCGTTCGGCGTGAGGGCGCAACGCCTCAGCGTTCTGGAACGGGCCGCCGGGCGGGCGGACCGCCACGCCGGGCCAGCGAGGGAGAATATGGAAGTGGAGGTGGAACACCTGCTGTCCTCCGGCCTCCTCGTTGAACTGCTGGAGGACGACGCCCTCGGCGGCCATTCCCAGTTTGACCGCGCGCGACACTTTCTGCACCACCGGCATGAAGCGGGCGAGGTCGTCGGGGGCGATGTCAAACAGGTTGCGGGCGGCGACCTTGGGGATGACCAACGTGTGACCGTCGGCGCGCGGCATCACGTCCATGAAGGCGAGGGAGACGTCGTCCTCGTAAACCCGGGTGCAAGGCGCTTCGCCGCGCAAGATCTTGGCGAAGATGTTGTCGGGGTCATAGGTCTGCGTCAAAGGATTCTCCCAGCGTCTCGACTTTGCCGTCATCGCCCCGCTTGAAGGGCGCGTGATTCTCATAGTGGGCGATTGTCCGAGCGATGGCCGCCCTTTCATGCCGCAGATAGTCCGCGACCGCGCGTTCAAGGCGCGCGTCAGCGAATTCGTGCGCCGAATAGGTGACGACCGGACGATAGCCGCGGGCAAGCTTGTGCTCCCCCTGCGCACCGGCTTCGACCCGCTTCAGGCCGCGGCTCAGCGCGAAATCGATCGCCTGATAATAGCACACCTCGAAATGGAGAAAGGGACGGTCCTCGATTGCGCCCCAGTTGCGGCCGTAAAGGGCGTCGTCGCCGATGAAGTTGATTGCGCCGGCGATATAGCGGCCGCCCCGCCTGGCCATGACCAGCAGAATGCGGTCGGCGAGGGCCGCTCCGGCAAGGGTGAAGAAGCTGCGGGTGAGGTAGGGCCGGCCCCACTTGCGCGACCCTGTGTCCATGTAAAACGCGAAGAATGCGTCCCAATGTTCTGGTTTGATTGATGATCCGGTGAGCCACTCCACGGTCAGCTCGTCGCCGAGCGCGTCCCGGCGCTCGCGCTTGATCGATTTGCGCTTGCGGGACGCCAGAGCGGCGAGAAAGTCGTCGAACGTCGAGAAGCCGTCGCAGAGAAAGTGGAATTGCTCGCCGTGGCGCACGAGGAATCCCTGTCGCTCGAGCCTTGCGGCGTCCTCCGCGGTCGGGAAGGTGACGTGGATCGATGAGGCGGCCGTCTGCCGCCTGACCTCGCGCAAACCCGCGATCAAGGCCTCGCGCGCGCCATCCGGAGCGTCGCCGGCGACAGCAGGCGACGTCCGGTCGCTGGAGTAAAGGGCACTGCGACCTGAAGCTTCGGGTAGTAATGCCCGCCCGCCCGTTCGTAGGCGTCGGCCCAGGCGTGGTCGAAGACGTACTCGCCCTGGCTGTGGCTTTTGAGGTAGGACGGCGCCGCGGCGACAATCCGGCCTGCGCCGTCCTCGACGATCACATGCGCGGGCGTCCATCCCGACCGGCCTCCCGTCGAGCCCGACGCCTCGAGCGCGTGAAGAAAACCATGGGTCACGAACGGGTTGAAACGCTCGCCTTCGGCTTCCGTCTCGGACAGCCCCGGCGGATTGGCGCACGCGTCCCATGCCGCCGGATCGACGGCAGCGATAGACGAGACGAGGCGCACAGTGAACGGGGCCATGGGGGGTGGGGCGGCGGTTTCGGTCGACGCCATCCTAGCATGGCTTTCGCAGTCGCGAAGGGCG
This sequence comes from Roseiarcus sp., assembly GCF_052145395.1. Taxonomy (NCBI): domain Bacteria; kingdom Pseudomonadati; phylum Pseudomonadota; class Alphaproteobacteria; order Hyphomicrobiales; family Roseiarcaceae; genus Roseiarcus; species Roseiarcus sp. The sequence goes on along the minus strand of NZ_JBKQOT010000702.1, from coordinate 1,432 downwards.
ACAGAAAAGCCCTGATCCTTCTGGCGGCAAGCGCACGTTTCACGCCTGAGAGTCCTCTCCGATCCTTCAGCGACTGATCGATCGACTCGCCTAGAGCTTCCCCCTTGGCCTCAATTCGCTCGTAAGGGATTGCTTCGCGGATATTTCTCTTGGTTTTCTTAGGGTGCTAGTCGTTTATTCACCCCGGTGCCGTCAATGCGTTCCAGGCTGCGAGAGAGTCCATATAGTCTCTCCAGTGCGCGATTTTCCGGTCCTCAATCTTGATGATTGAGCAAAAGCGATTGTTGTACTTCACGCCTGTCACGAGAATAGTCCCATGGACTTCATATTCGACGATCACGACCCGGCCGTCGTCCATCTTGTGGGTAATCAGCTTGTCGGCGGATTGAAGCTCGATATTGTCAACATAGCCCAGGAACTGCGCCATCAGATCGGCGCGCCCCCGGATCAGGCGGGGCCACCCGGGCACGTCGTAGAGAACCTCGTAGCGGACGTCGTCGCTGACGATGTCGAAGAAGTGCTCGCCATCCACGAGGTTGCCGAGCGCGCCTCGAACCAGATCGAAGTACGGCTTCGCGGCCTCGTAGGCGGCGTATTTCGGATTTGGCATCGTAAACTCTCCATGCGCTTCGCAGGGCTGCCCAAAGAATGAGAGCCACCCATAGAGCGGAAGCTTGTTACGAAAAAGAAGGTTTTTTGAAATCAATAGCTTACTCCGAGGTCAGGGAGAAAGAGGCCAAGCAAAGCCAGCCGCCTGGACCCCGTGGCGGTCTGCAGAAGCTCCGACCCAATGGCGGTACAGGATCTGCTGACGAAGATCCGCGACACGTGGACGATCTTCGTCGTCCTCTCGCCCGACCTCCTTGGTCGACAGTCGTTCTCGAGCCACGGATGCATGGCCACGATGCACTCGATGGAGGGCTTCTGCAGGGCCTGGACATAGGTGTTGGAGTCGTTCCAGCACGTGATCCAGCAAGGCGAGTCGGTCCAGATCATGTGAATCTCGGAGCAGCCGGGAGCCGGAAAAGTATGTGTGGTGAACTGCTCTTCCGCACCTTCCAGGAAATGATGGAGTCCCCACCAGGTGACGGGGGGGTTCAGGATGGCGTCGTGGACAAGGCACTTGGGGATGGCCTGGGTCGGAGGGGTCGCCGTGAGTTGTGTCAGTTTGATCATTTCCGGGTGATTGCCCATGTAAGACGGCACCATCTCGAAGGGATTGCTCGAGCCGGCGGGACGCACCGCCTCCGACAACGTCGCAAGTTGCGGCTTGACCGTGCCTTGATAGGGAAGCGGGTAATACTCCCTCCATATCCACCATTCGATCATCTTCGCCTGATGGACGCCGGGCTTACCGAGGCCCTGCATACCGAGGAGCATGGCTTCCAGGCGGGCAGGCTCCGAGGCGAAGGGTCCCCTGATGCCGGGCCCC
>NZ_JBKQOT010000701.1:0-4591 GCF_052145395.1 Roseiarcus sp. | reverse complement strand
TTCAGGGCTTTGAACTCGGCTGCGTCGACGTGCATTTCGTCGAGGAAGATGGCGCCGGTATCCTGCGAGACGCGGCCTCTGAACCCTGCCGTTACAGTTTCCGTGGGGGAGAGTCGTCTATAATCGCTAGATTTGCGTTTATCAACGCGCCGTTGAAATGATCTCTGTACGGACATGGCGGTATCGTTTCATAATTAAAAGCTATGGGGGCGTTAAATATTATTCTTCTTCCTGAGCCTGTCGTGAGCTTGTCGAAGGACAAGGGAAAGAAGGTGAAGACCGAAATGGGCGATAGGCAACAGCCGCATAAGGTTCATCGCCGGAAGGCGTAAACACTAGGCCGAACGGGACTTTGCCGGAATGATCGCGGTCGCCGATGCACTGAGGCACAAAGACGGACGCAGTATCGGGAGGGGAATGACTTGAATTTAATTCGGGCGAAACGGCTTGCTTTCGACCCGTGGATTTGGTAATTGTTTTGATAGCAAGGGCCTTTTACAAGTGGAAATGGCTTTTGTTGACAATGGTCTTGGCGGGCTGTTGATACATTTAGAGGCCAGTCCTTTGGCGGGGACTGGCCTCTTATTTTTTATAGGCTATGCAGCTTCTGAGGATGAAGCGGCGCTATCATTTGAACGGCACGTAATGAAGTCGCTCTGTCCTACGCCATGTGAGCGATCGACCCCTAGGCGCTCTAGCTCGCGCTCAAGGACCCTACGCGCCCACATACTCGGCTTCACCCGCATATCAACTGCAATGCGTCGGATTGCCCAATAGTCGTCCGGTGTAACCCGGATTGTCATAATTTGAGTTACGTCATCCGTAAGAGACGGATCGGCTTTCATATAAAGACGACTGCGGGTCATTATGAAAAACTCTCCGTTCTCGACGATCTAGAGAACAGTTAACACATTGTTTATGGCGAAAGTGTGACTGACCGAGTACATCCTCCTGTCTTGACCACTTTCTTCCCAATCCCGAAGCATCCCGTCTCCTTTCGACTTCTCACCAGAGCGTTTTATACGTATTGGCGTTACATCCACATACCCAATACGATCCTCATCCTATACACGCCCCGCCTATACGCGTGCAACTCTACAGCACGCCCCTCCGCTACAGAATGCGAATTTACGGCGAGCTATGCGGTGTGGAGTTTTGCTGTGTGAGGGAGGGGCGGGTGTGGTGACGTAAAGGGATATGGAGACGAGACGCTGAGAGGGAAGGCGTGGGAGGGTCGCTACGCTCAGCCTGCCGCTATGCCACGCTCAGTTTTAGCATGCCTCAGCGAGCCGCCTATTACCGTCGCAATGCCTATTAGGGTCGCAGCGCGTATTAGCGCTGAGAGGAACGAGCCGGGCCCGAACAGCTCCGCTCAGTCGATGGGCCGGGCCTCGATCGCCGAACAGCTCCGCTCAGTCGATGGCCGGGCCCCGATCGCCGAACAGCTCAGCCCAGTCGATGGCCGGGCCCCAATCGCCGAACAGCTCCGCTCAGTCGATGGCCGGGCCCCGATCGCCGAACAGCTCCGCTCAGTCGATGGCCGGGCCCCGATCGCCGAACAGCTCAGCCCATGACCTATCAACATAAGCTACAGAGCGTTGCAACCCTTATTAGCGTTACAATTCTATATGCCGTGCTTCCATGCAGAACCATAACCCTCTACATGTTGTGTCAAGAGAAATTTGTGGGAGAGCGCAGGGTTTGCTATATGAATTTTATGCTTGTATTTTCTAATAGGAATTTAAATCGCTAATAGGATAAAAAGATTTACTCGTTGTCTCCCCCCACGCCCCCCGACGCTGAAAGCTTCGGGCGGCGCATACGCGGCCCGAGCCGAGCCCCGCGCGGCCGCGGGCGCCGAGCCCGGGCGAGTCGCGCCGGCGTTCGGCGCGCCGCCGAACACTCGCCCGGAAATTCCGGCGCAAGTCACTGAAAACATGGAATCCGCGCCCGGAAATGCGAGGACCCTGGAAGCGGTGGGCGGCGGCTATGCGGCGCGTGCGGAGCCCCGCGCGTCCCTACGCGCCGAACCCGTGGGGGACGCGCCGGCGTTGGGCGCGCCGCCGAACGATCGCCCGGAAATTCCGTTGCAAACTATTGAAAACATGGAATCCGCGCCCGGGAACGGCTGCCGGCGTCCAGGGCCGGCGGGCGCGGCCCTCCCCGCGTCTCACTTCCCCGCGAAGCGCTCGACCAGCAAGAACTTCTGCACCTTGCCGGTCGGCGTGCGCGGCAGGGGTTCTTTCTGGAACCGGATGGTCCGCGGGATCTTGAAGCCCGCGAGCCGCTCCCGGCAGTGGACTTCGAGGCGCTCCGCCGTCGGCGCTTCGGCGTCGACGGCGGTGACGATCAGCGCTGCGACCCGCTCGCCCCAGGTGTCGTCTGGCAGGCCGAACACGGCGCAATCGGCGACGCCCGGCGCGGTCATCAAGATCTCCTCGACCTCGGCGGCGTGCACGTTCTGGCCGCCGCTGACGATCATGTCCTTGAGCCGCCCCCTGATGAACAGGAACCCGTCCTCGTTCATCGCGCCGAGATCGCCGGTGTGGACGAATCCCCCGCGGAACGTCTCGGTCGACTTCGCCGGATTGTCGAAATAGCTGGAGCACGTCGCGGGCGAGCGGCCGACGATTTCGCCGAGTTCGCCGGGCGCTGCGCGCGATCCGTCCGGACGCTCGATATGGACCTCGGCAAAACAGAGCGGAACGCCGACCGAATCGGAACGGATCGCGCGATCCTCGGGCGTGCTGACCGTCAGCGCCCCGGTCTCCTGCATGCCGTAATATTCGTAGATCGCCGGGCAGAGCGCGGCGGCCGTGCGCTCGCGCAGCGGCTTGGGAAACATCGAGCCAGCGAACACCAGGGCGCGGAGCGAAGAGAGGTCGCGCTCCGACAGGGTCGGGTCGGCGAGCATCATCGCGGCCATGGTCGGCACGAGATTGCTGATCGTCACCTTTTCGCCGCCGATCAGGCGCAGCGCCTCGGACGGGTTGAAGTCGGCGAGGACGTTGCGCGCCCCGAACGCGACGCCCGCTGCGATCCAGGCGAAGCCGACGCGGCCGAACGCCGGGAAGACGGTCAGGATCACATCGCAGGTGGTCAGTTCGAAGGCGTCGAACAGCGGGCTCCCGGCGGCGTTGTTGAAGTGCGTCAGCAGATAGGACTTCGGCAGGCCGGTCGTGCCCGAGGTCAGATTGTAGTAGTACGGGTCGCTTTCCTCGATCTCGACCTCGGGCTCTGTCGCCGGGGCCGAGGCGAGAACGTCCTCGTAAGCCTTCGCCCACTCCGGCCGCGCCTCGCCGATCGCGACAAAAACTTCGACGCCCGGCAGCTCCGCGCACACCCGCTCAGCTGACGCGATGAACCGCGTTTCGAACAGCATCGCCTTGGCGCCCATCGCCCGCATCAGGGCGACGATCTCGGCCGGAGCGAGCCGGTAGTTGAGCGGAATCCCGACGAGCCCCGTCTTGGCGAGCGCGTAGTAGATTTCCGGCAGCTCGGCGCGGTTGTTGCAGAGAAACGCGACCGTGTCCCCCTTCGCAAAGCCCAGCGCGGCGAGCCCGTGCGCGAGCCGATTGCAGCGCGCGTTGGTCTCGCGGAACGAGAACCGGCGGCCGGTTGTGGCGCAAAAGAACGCCTCGCGCTCGCGGAAGCGCCGCGCCGCCGTCGTCAGCACGTTTCCGACCACCGCCTTGCCCAGCGCACGCATGGGTCCCTCGCCCGGCATCGGCCTCCTCCCGGATCTTGCGCCCGCCAACAGAAACGCGACGGGTTCTCGTTCAAAGTTACAGCGGCGCGAGGCGGCGTCAACGGCCGGAAAAGCGCGGCTTCCGTTTCTCGACGAAGGCGGCGGCGCCTTCGCGCAGGTCCTTGGTGGCGAAGGCCGTCGACTGCGCGCTCGCCTCGGCGTCGAGCGCCTCGCCGAGCCCGACGCTCCAGGCTGCCTCGAGCTGCGCCTTTATCAGCCGCATCGCAACGGGGGGCCCTTCGGCAAGGCGTTCGGCGAGCGCGAAGGCTTCGCCCATCAGCGCGTCGTCGTCGACGACCTTCCAAATGAGGCCCCATTCCGCCGCGACCTCGGCGGCCAGCGGCTCGCCGGTGAGCGCCAGCGCCCGCGCGCGCGGCACGCCGATCGCCCGCTGAAGGAATGCGGTCGTTCCGCCGTCGAGCGCGGCGCCGAGCTTGACGAAGCTCAGCACGAATTTGGCCGAGCGGGCGGCGACGACGATGTCGCCCATCAGCGCGAGGCCGACGCCCGCGCCGGCCGACGGCCCGTTGACCGCGACCACGACGGGCAGGCGCGAGGCGCGCACCTTCTCGATCAGCGGATTGATCGAGGCGCGCATCCAGTCGCCGACCTCAGACCCCGCCTCGAAGGTCGCCGTCCCCAGTTGCGCGCCGCCGCAGAAGCCCTTGCCCGCCCCCGTCAGCAGCACGGCGCGCACCGCTGCGTCTGCCTCGGCCGCGGCAAAGGCGGCGGTGAGATCGGCGAGCATCGTGCCGCCGAGCGCGTTCATTTTCTCGGGATTGTTGAGCGTGATGAGCGCGATTGCGCCGCGCCGCTCATAGATGGTCATCGCCACTTGCGCTC
>NZ_JBKQOT010000700.1:0-3779 GCF_052145395.1 Roseiarcus sp. | reverse complement strand
GAGCCCGCGCCATGACCGCGCCGTCGCTCAAGGCACGACCGACGGCGTTCGAGAATGCGACGCTGCGCGAGTCTGGCGGCGGCGCACGCCTCTCGGGCCCGGCGCAGACCATCATGCGCCTGGGTGACAATCTCATGTTCCATGTCGCGGTCGCAGGGGGCGTCCTCGTCGCCCGACGATGTCGAGCTGATTCCTGCGCGCGGAAGAGCGCACCCGTAAGGAAACGGCCGAACGGCCATGGAGCTGCTCGGTCTGGGGGATAGGTTCGATCATGGATAGATCGACGCACGAAACCTCTCCCGGAGCTGGAGTCGCGTCGGCCGTGCGTGCTCGCTTGGCAGCGCTCGGCCTTACGCTGCACGGTCCCCATCCGCCGCACCCGCCGCTGCTGGCTGTGGTCATGCATAACGGCGTCGCCTATGTGTCGGGCCAGCTGCCGCGCATCGACGGCAAGATCACTTGCCTGGGGCGGCTTGGTGAATCCGTGTCGTTGGAGCAAGGCGTAGAAGCAGCGGGAGTCTGCGCGCTCAATGCCCTCGCAGTGGTCGAAGCCGCGCTCGGCAACCTCGACCGGATCGAACAGTTTCTCAAAGTCACTGGCTTTGTCGCGTCAAGCCCCGACTTCGCGCAGCAGCCGAAGGTGATCGATGGCGCGAGCCGCATCTTCCACGACGTCTTTGGCGAGGCCGGCCGGCATGCGCGCTCGGCGATCGGCGTCGCGGCCCTTCCCCACGGGGCGGCGGTCGAGATCGAGCTCAGCGTCGCCGTGGCGCGGTAAGGGGAACAGCGATGTCCGACTTCTTCGTCTATTGCGGCCTCGCCGGCGACACGGACCCGGGCCGCTTCTGGAGCGCGGGGCTCTATCGCAGCCGCAACGCCGACGGCGCGTGGGAATCGATCGGCGAGCGCCTTGGAACGGAGCCGCATGTCTTCTCCATCCTCGCGGATTCGCGGCGCCCCGGCCAGGTGACGGTCGGGACGCATGACGGGATCTGGCGAAGCGACGACGCCGGCGACAGCTGGCGCCGGCTCGACGCGCCGAAGCCGCAGCTCGGCGTCTGGTCTCTCGCCTCTCACCCGGCCGAGCCCCACACATTGTTCGCCGGTTACGAGCCCTGCGGGATTCATCGGAGCACGGACGGAGGCAAGACCTGGGGCGCCCTTCCAGTCCAAGTGCGATATCCGGCCGTGTCGGATCGTCCAGAAATCCCGAAGCGCATCATCTCGATCGCGGTCGATCCAAGCAATCCGCGCGAGATTTACGCGAGCCTCGAAGTCGGCGGGCTTTTGCGCAGCCTCGACGGCGGCGCGAGCTGGGAGAACGTGATCGACGGGCTCTATATCGACGAAGGCTTCGTCGATATCCACGCCGTCGTGGTCAATCCGAAAGTTCCGGGCCAATTGACCATCGCGACCCGCTTCGGCGTCTTCCGGAGCGACGACCGCGGCGCGCATTGGCGGGACCTAAAGGCGCCGCTCCTGCGCCCGATCGGCTCTTATTGTCGTCGGCTTTGCTATGCGCCCAACGACGGGAACACGCTCTATCTCGGCGCGGCGAACGATTTCGACGGCGACCGCGGCGCCCTGTTCATCACGCGAGATAACGGATCGTGCTGGGAGAAGACCGAGCCCGGGGTGTGGCTGAAGACGCCGATCTTTGGGCTGGCTGTCGACGCCAAGCGGCCGGACGCAATCTTCTACGCGAGCAAGATTGGCCAGCTCGTCTTTTCGCGCGATCGCGGAGCGACCTGGAGCGTTAATCCGCTGAAAGCGGGCGCGGGACACGTCTTCTCGTTAGCTGTCGGCTAGTCGTTGGTTTTGGGATCAGGGAGGGCCTTGTCACGCGAACGATGGCGTGCCTTCGTTTGAGGGGTAAGATGGCGGATGAGGATCTCGTTCGGCCGCCACCAATTCCCGCCTACGATCATCCGGCACGCCGTCTGGCTCTACCTCCGCTTCACGCTCAGCTTTCGCGACGTCGAAGATCTACTCGCGGAGCGCGGTCTGGATGTCGGTTGGCACTTAATTGTGAGAATGAGGGCGTTTCGGTCGGATTAGGCACTTAGGACACCTTGCGGAACAATTGAATCGGTTTGGGGTTTGCGCGCTGTGGTAATTTGACTCGGTGGGGCAGGATTCCGATGTTTGTCCGAGGGCGGTATGCCTGGGGGCATGATCGATACGCAAGCGATTCGCCGCCGCTGGAACGACGTCGGCTCGAAGCTCGACGAGCGTCGGCGACGATTGTTTGCCGCTGGGGAGGTTCGTGCGGCGGGGCGGGGAGGCCTGGAAGCCGTCGCGAAGGTCACCGGAATCGCGCGCTCGACGCTCGGGCGTGGCTTGAAGCAACTCGACGCGGCGCCGTTTCCTCCCGGTCGCGTTCGTCAGCCCGGCGGCGGTCGTCGATCTCTGGCGAGCCAAGACGCGACGCTTCTCGAGGATTTGCGGCGCATTGTGGAACCGGCGACGCTCGGCGATCCGGTGCGTCCGCTGCTGTGGGTGTCGAAGAGCCACGACAAGCTTGCCGCGGCGTTGCGCGAGATGGGCCACAAGATCAGCGCCGTCAGCGTGAAGCGGCTGCTGCCGACGCTCGGCTACAGCCGGCAGACCAACCGAAAGGCCGACGAGGGCTCGAAACATCCTGATCGCGATGCTCAGTTCGAGCACATCAACGCCAGAGTGGTCGAGCGCCAGGCCGCCGGGCAGCCCGTCATTTCGGTCGATACGAAGAAGAAGGAGTTGGTCGGCAACTACAAGAACGGCGGCTCGGACTATCGTCCCAAGGGCGATCCGCAACGTGTGAAGGTGCACGATTTCGAGGACAAGGAGCTTGGCAAGGTCGTGCCTTACGGCGTCTACGACGTAGCTGCCAATAGCGGCTTCGTCAGTGTCGGCATCAATGCCGATACGGCCGAGTTCGCGGTCGCAGCCGTCCGTCGCTGGTTCGACCAGATGGGGCGCGAGCGCTACCCGAACGCCCGCGAGTTGACGATCACGGCCGACGGCGGCGGCTCGAATGGATCACGGGTCCGGTTGTGGAAAATCGAACTGCAGAAGTTCGCCGACGCGACAGGGATTATCGTCCACGTCCATCCCTATCCGCCAGGCACGTCGAAGTGGAACAACCCCCGGACCTGATCCGGGGGGAGCATCGATTGTTCTGCCACATCACGCAGACGTGGCGAGGCCGACCGCTCACCGACAGACTGGCCGTCGTCGAACTGATCGCGGCGACAACAACCACGACCGGACTGCGAGTCGAGAGCGCACTCGATACACACACCTACGAGAAGGGCATCAAAGTCACCGACGCCGAGATGGAAGCTCTCGACATCACAGGCGACGCGTTCCATCCTGAATGGAATTATACCATCCGCCCACGATCAGACCGCGCCAACCGAAGCAGTTAATCTGGCGGGTGTCCTTAATTGTGAGAATCGTGGTTCGCCGGAATCTCAAATTAACTGCCACTGCAGGAACGGCCAAGGCTTGCGGGCGTGGGCGATCACCCTCTCCGCGATCTCCCCAAAACGCGCCCTGTTGTCCCCGATGGTGTGGCTCTGAAGCATTGGCAGCATGCCCGGGCCGGCCCGATCGACAATGGCGACTCCCGCCAAGAGAGCGGGCCGCAGACAGAGCGGCAGGATCGGAGTTCCGGACGTGGGCAGGCTTGCGGGTTTTGCGGCGACCAGGCCATCGAGCTCCGGAATGATTGCGCCGAGCACTCTGAAACGCCAGAACTCTCCTTCATCAGGCAGAGGCTTTGGCACGCGACGCAT
>NZ_JBKQOT010000699.1:0-2945 GCF_052145395.1 Roseiarcus sp. | reverse complement strand
TTGGCCGGCGGCGTGATCGCGGCTATTTTTATAAAGGCATTCCTGCGAGCAGCCTTGAAAAGCAGCCTCGCGAAAATAACGCCGTGATTGATATTGCTGAGCGAGCTGAAGTCTAGAAAAGTAATTACTAATGCAATATAGACAGACGAGCAAGTTTTGGAACGCTTGCTAACCATAAGGGAGGTTCAATGAAAAAGCTCATAAACAGCCCGGAAACTCTAGTCCTTGAGGCGCTGGACGGCATGGCGGCGGCGCATGGTGACATCCTTCGCGTACACAAGGATCCCAATTTCATCACGCGGGCCTCCTCGCCCATCAATGGAAAGGTGGCGCTCCTCTCGGGCGGCGGCAGCGGGCACGAGCCGATGCATGGCGGGTTTGTCGGACTCGGCATGCTCGATGCGGCTTGCCCAGGCGCCGTCTTCACCAGCCCGACGCCCGACCAGATCCTTGCCGCGACCAAAGCGATCGACGGCGGCGCCGGCGTGCTTTACCTCGTCAAGAACTACACTGGCGACGTCATGAACTTCGAGATGGCGGCGGAGTTCGCCAAAGGCGACGGCATCGCGGTGGAGAGCGTCGTCATCGACGATGACGTCGCCGTCAAGGACTCGACCTGGACGGCGGGTCGGCGCGGCGTCGGGACGACGGTGTTGGCGGAGAAGATCTGCGGCGGCGCGGCGGAGGCGAAGCTGCCTCTGGCCGAAGTCGCGGCGCTGTGCCGAAGGGTCAACGCCCAAGGCCGATCGATGGGCATGGCGCTAACCTCGTGCACAGTGCCGCATGCGGGCAAGCCTTCTTTCGAATTGAAGGAAGACGAGATGGAGATCGGTGTCGGCATCCATGGCGAGCCCGGTCGCTATCGGGTCAAGCTCGAACAAGCCGACCGCATCGCCGAGATGCTGATGCAGCCGATCCTCGAAGACCTGCCGTTCAAGGGCGGCGATAATGTGCTGCTGTTTGTCAACGGCATGGGCGGAACGCCCGCGATCGAACTCTATGTCGTCTACCGCAAGGCCTTTGAGATAGCGACGAAGCACGGGCTTAAGATCGGGCGGAATCTCGTCGGCTCCTATATCACCAGCCTCGAAATGGCCGGCTGCTCGATCACCCTGCTCAGGCTCGATGACGACATGGCGCCATACTGGGATGCGCCGGTCCATACGTCGGCCCTGCGCTGGGGCGCTTAAGCCGGACCGGAGAGAGACAATGCTATCCCTTACCGGCGACGCCGTCCTCACCTGGATCAACCTTGCTGCGGACGAGATAGAACTGCGCAAAGCCTATCTGAATGATCTCGATGCGCCGATTGGGGACAGCGACCACGGCGCCAACATGGCGCGCGGCTTCCTGGCCGTCAAAGACAAGCTTGCGACCGAGAAGCCTGCTGACATCGGCGCCCTATTCAAAACGGTGGCGATGACGCTTCTGTCGACTGTCGGGGGTGCGAGCGGACCGCTTTATGCGACCTTCTTTCTGCAAGCTGCGGCGAAATCGGCCGGCAAGACGGAACTGGACCTTGCCGACTGGACTTCCTGCCTCGAAGCTGCGCTGACCGGCGTCATGCAACGCGGCAAAGCCGTCCTCGGCGACAAGACGATGATTGATGCGCTGGCGCCCGCGGTCGAGGCGCTAAAGCACGCCGACGGCAAGTCGCTCGGGGAGGCGCTGACTGCATCGGCCAGCGCTGCCGAAGAGGGGATGACGGCGACCATCCCGCTCGTCGCGCGGAAGGGGCGCGCCAGTTACCTCGGCGAGCGCAGCGCCGGGCATCAGGATCCCGGCGCAACCTCGACCCATCGCCTGCTCAAAGCGCTGTCCGAGGTCGCGGTCCAGTGACCGACACAAGGGACGGCGTCGCCCTCGTCCTCGTTTCGCATTCGAAGGCCCTTGCCGAGAGCGTGGAGGCGCTCGCCCGGCAAATGGTCGGCGGTCGCGTCGCCATCTTTTGCGCGGCCGGCGCGGGCAAGGACGGCTCCGAACTCGGCACCGATGCGATGCGCGTCCTTGAAGCGATCACTGCAGCCGACAATCAAGCCGGAACAGTCGTGTTGATGGATCTGGGCAGCGCCATCTTGTCGACCGAGATGGCCCTCGATCTCGCCGAACCGCAGATCAAGCAACGCGTCGTGCTCTCGTCCGCCCCTTTCGTCGAAGGGGCGGTGGCGGCGGCCGTCGCCGCAGCCGCCGGGGCTTCGCGTGAAACCGTCGTTCGCGAGGCGAGCCTGGCTCTCGCGCCAAAGAACGAGCAACTCGGATCTGACGCCGATCCCGGCGCAGCAAACGAACCGAACGAAGCGGCCATCGCAGCGGTTCGCCCGATCAGCGACGGCACAGGGCCGGACGCCGTCGTGGAAGCGACGATCCACGACCCGCACGGACTGCACGCACGGCCGGCCGGTCAGGTCGCAGCGCTCGCAGGACGTTTCGACTCCGATGTCCGTCTCGACAACGCCGACAACGGCAACGGACCCGTAAACGCCAGGAGCTTGATCGCGCTGATGTCGCTGGCGGCCCTCGATGGTCATCGGCTGCGCATCACGGCGACCGGACGCGATGCGCAAGCGGCGGCCACGGCGCTACGGACGCTGATCGAAGGCTTCACCGGAGATGTTTCGGCCGCTCCTGCGATTGCAGGCCCTGCAAGCGTCGAAGGCCCGATCCCAGTCTCCCCCGGAATCGCGGCGGGTCCTCTCTTTATGTTCGAGCGCCGTACGCCCCCGATCCCGGTCGACACTATCGTCGATCCCAAAGCCGAACTCGCGCGTCTGCAAGCCGCGATTGCCGCCGCGATCGCCGATCTCGAAACGCGGCAGGCTTCGAAGACCGCCGCCGACATCGCCGCGATGCAAACGAACCTGCTTCGCGACCCAATGCTTCTCGAACCGGCGCGACGCGCAATCTTGGAGGAACGCGTCAACGCTGCGGCTGCGTTCGCTCAGGCC
>NZ_JBKQOT010000698.1:0-2813 GCF_052145395.1 Roseiarcus sp. | reverse complement strand
CGACGACGTCCTGCTCGACGGCGAGGCCGTGGTGTTCCGTCCCGATGGCCACACCGACTTCGCGGCGCTCAGAACCAAGCGCGGCACGGACGACGCCCAGATGGTCGTCTTCGATCTCCTGCACATCGACGGCGAGGACCGGCGCAAGCTGCCGCTGGAGGTCCGCCGGGCGGAACTGGACGCGCTGGTCGCCGGGATCAACGCCATCATGTTCAGCGAGGCGATCGAGGCTGAGGGCGCGGTCGTCTTCGCCAAGGCCTGCGAAATGGGTCTGGAGGGGATCGTCAGCAAGCGTTTGGGCGGGGCCTACTGGAGCGGCCGGGTCAGGAACTGGGTGAAGAGCAAGAACCCGGCATTTCAGAGACGCTGACGCCCTCGCTGCGCAGCCGCCCGAACGCATCGACCAGACGCGCGAAGTCGGTCTTGCCGATCCGCTCGGCCCATGCGGTAACCCACTGATCGGCCAGCGCGGCGTCGCTGAACCTGTCGAGCTCGTCGCAGCGGTCCCCCAGCGTGACCTCGCCCTGGTGCAACAGCCACTCGGCGGCGACCTCCTCGTACATGTCGAGGGCATCTGCGGACGAGGGTTTCATGCTGCGGCCTCCTCCAGCGTAGGATCGCCGACGGGAGGGCCAATGCGCAATGGGTCACTTGCCCTCGCCGACTATCCCGGCGACGTCGTCTACATCACCTGCGAGCGTTGCGGCCGATCCGGGCGCTACCGGCTTGACGGTCTGATCGAGCGATTTGGCGCCGACATCGCCCTGCCCGATCTGCTGATGGCGCTGGCGACCTGCGAGCGCCGCTCGGACTTCAGCCGGCCCTGTGGGGCGCGGTTCACTGATCTCGCGGCTCGGGCCTAAGCCTGCCGGCTGGCGGGCGCGTTGTATCAGCGAGCGCAAGGGCGATACCCACCCCCATCCCCCCGCCGTTCAAGCGGCTGCGTTTGCGGGGATTATGGGTAGCGTGAGGTTGGAAGCTGTCCGCAAATGCGGTTGTCCAGTCGCCGGCAAGTTTGCCGGCGAACATGGCGCGGCTTATTGACCCCTTTTGCCAAGCGATTGGCCTTTCCGAAATCGTGGATGAAGGCAAGCGCGGCGAGCCGCTCCGACCAACCTTCCGGGAAGATCGCGACAGCCGCAAGGCCCGCAAGTCGTGTCCGTACGATCGGGAGGTTGAGAAGAGTCTCCGCGCAGGCAGCGACATCAATGCAATGATCTTCCAATGGGTGCCAATATCTTGGCTCACCGTCGCGCGGAAAAAGCTTCGCCCAATTCATTCCACGCGGAATCGGCGTCAGCATGAAACCTCGAAAACTTTGCGAAAGCTTGCCGTGATAGCGCGCCACAACAGGCTTCAGAACGCCGTCCTATCCATCGGAGCGGCGCGTCGCAATCATGCCACTCCATCATGCCACATAATTGAATGTGCATGTTCAGGGCCGGAGGTCGCCGCCGGAGTTCAAAACTGACCTCATCAGCTGCGCTCAGTCGCGGGCGGCCAGCAAGACGCGCACTCTCCAACTGCGCCCCAAGGCTTCGTTGTCGCGTTGGGGATCATCTTAGGGCGAATCCCTTATAATCCGACCTCGCTGAGGAGAGACGACTGTGATAATCGACATTTACAAGAGCGTTCTTAATGGCAACAAATATCTCTCTGTTCCTGCGGGGACCGATGTTGCCCATAAGGTTTTTCCGGCCGATCTTGACCCGGAGCTACTCAAGCTTTCGCCCTTCAAAACCTCACTGGACATTCAGCCTGACGACAACCGGATCGCGCTCGACGCCGCCGACGTCATTCGCCAGATCGAGGCGATAGGTTACGCCACTCATATTGGGCGACGACCACTTACAATTTGAGGGCATCGCGCTGGTTGTTATCCAAACAACGCTAAGGGCGAACGCATCACGAACGGCGGCTCAAGCGGCGTCGCGGCGAGGAGCGAGGTTGAGTGATCGCCTTCCAACAGGGAGGGCGGTGGCCCTATCTCACAGAAAATCATCCGACAGACCGATGTGCTCCCAACCGACTGGCGAAGTGTGGGTGAGCCACTCGTCCGGCACGAGCTCGCCGGTGGGGCGGAGGTGTACGACCGCATCGGCCATATAGGTCGAGTTCCAATAGACGATCGCGGCGATAAGGAGGTTCAGCCCCGAGGCCTTGTATTGCTGCGCCTCGGTGCCCCGGTCCGCGATCCTTCCCGGCTTGAACGTGCAGATAGCCTGAGCGAGAGCGTGGTGCTGCTCCCCTTTGTTCAGTCCGGCTTGGCAGCGCCGACGGAGCTCGGGGCTTTCCAGCCAGTCGAGCATGAAGCGTGCGCTCGATGCGGCCAAGTTCCTGGAGCGCCAGATCGAGCTGATTCTGGCGCTCGTACGCGGCGAGCTTTCTCAGCATTGCCGAAGGCGCGACGCGGGGCCAGCTTGAAGGTGTCGAAATGCGTGACGAGCGGCTGCACCTCGCGGAGCTGAAGGCCGTCGCCCCGGCCGAAGCGGAAGCCCTAGGAAAAGATCGACACCTCCTCGGCCGCCGGTGAGCTGGTCTTTCACGTCTTCGGCGCTATCGCGCATTTCGAGCGTCGGCTGATCGCCGAGCAGACGAAGGGCGGGATCGCGGCGGCGCGGGCGCGAGGTAAACGACCGGGCCGCCAGCCGATAGACACGGACAAGGTGCAAGCCGCGCTCAAACTTCGTGGAGGCAGGGCTTTCACCCACGAAGGCTGCGAGCCAACTTGGCCTTGGGCGGTCCACGGTCTACCGCGAAGTCGCGGCAGCGGGCCTCAGCCGGAGCGCTTGAAGTGGGGGACTCGAGATGGC
>NZ_JBKQOT010000697.1:0-6065 GCF_052145395.1 Roseiarcus sp. | reverse complement strand
GCGCGGACTGGATCCCTGGTTCGCCAGGCCAGCCACGTCGCGGGCGCACACACCAGGGCGGTCGAGATCGACCCAATTCCGAACTTTCCCGCGACGATGTCGCCGACCAAAGCGGCGCCGAAAAATATCCCGGCTACCAGAAAAATTGTATTACATGCGTACAATGATTGAAGTGGCTTGGCCGCTCTCCCGACATCGATGGTCTTCATGGCCATAGCGCTCCTGATTTGGGACGGAGATCCTTTCATCAAACCATCGCGCAAGTATCCCTTTGCGTGGGTGGGAGTCTGTGATGGGGATCACAAGTCACTTTCGTTCCGCCCTCTGAATGCCCGCCGCAGGTACCGCCGGCGGTGCGCGCCTGGCCGCCAACGGCTTCGTCGAGGACGGCGAGGTCGTGGTTCTCCGATCGCCCGCGCGTCGTCCACGCCCCGCTCGTCCGACAGATCGATGCGCTCGACGCAGCCATCGCGGCGATCGACGCTAAGCGGCTGGCGATCATTTCGCCCAGTTGCCGCCGTGGCGATCCTTCTCACCGAAATCACGACCTGTTCACTGTATCACGAAGATCGATTGAGGTTTCGTCTCCTTGAGATGGTTCGACAGCATGGACGTCGATGGAGGGATTTTGCCAGCGCGATCGTCATCTGCTCACGCATCGTCGCGCTCGCAGCCAGTTTCAGTAACAGCCGCTTGGCGCTCTTTCCCGATAGCGCCTATGCCCGCTTTATGGCGCTCTGCGCTCGTGCTGGGCTGGTCGGGAAGGGCGGTAAAGGGTCGATTTGACCCATGCGCTGCGCCGCTGAGCAATGACCGCTCCTTGCGCCTTGCCGTCGCCGGTGGCGCCGGCTTCGAATGATCGCGCTTCGTACTTTTCCGATGAACGCTGATGGGCGCCAAGCGACAGATTTGAACCCTTAGCCCGTCGCCATGCGCACGACATGCCCTCCCGGCCCTGGACGCGGCTTGACCGGAATGTGCGGCAGATAAAGCTCGACCAGTGCGGCGAGGTCGAGATCCTCGATCTCGACGAAGCCCAACGATCGCGCCCGTTCGCGCAGCAAGGCGGTTTCGAGAAAGCAGCGGAACGGCTCCCCGCTCTCCGCCACCCGCGCCGCCATCGCACGGTGGAAGTCGCGCACGCGCGCCTCTTCGATTGCATGTGGCGGGTTCGCGTAGTCGAACACGACCTCGACGCCGCCGGGAAACCGCGCCAGCGCGACGAGCGTCGCGTAGACCGCGTCTTCGGTCAGATAGGGGGCGACTCCGAGCCACAGGACGAAGGTCCGGCGGGCGACGTCGAGGCCGCCGGCGACGAGCGCGTCCGTCATGTCGCCGTGCTCGAAATCATGCGCCACGTAAGCGACGTGCGCCGGCTCAGCGATGTCGGCCTGCGCAAGGCGGGCGCGCTTGTCGCGCTGCGTCGCCGGATGGTCGAGTTCGAAAACCCTAAGCCCCTCGCGCGGCTCGAGCCGGTAGGCGAAGGTATCGAGCCCAGCGCCGAGCACGAGAATCTGCCGCACGCCGGCCTCAATCGCTCGTCGCGCCGATTCCTCGGCGAACCGGCTGCGCATGGCGACAAAGAAGCGCAGCGCGCGCCGCTCCGGCCGAGCCTTGGAAAGGGCGATCGCCTCTTCGGCGTCGCGGCCGAGAATGCGGATCGCTAGCGGATCGGCAAACAAGAGGCCGCCTTCGATCGCCTGATGCGCCGCTCGGTGTCCCGCGGCGCTGAGCGCCGTGCGGCTGGCTTGGCCATGTTTCATCGTCGGATGCACTCCGTAGACGCGGCTCCCTTTCACGCCCAAAACGCGGGCCGGGTCAACCTCGATCGAGAAGATTGGCTCCGACCGGACTGACAGAAAGCGCCACTGAGTTCCCGCCAGTGAGCGGCACACCGCCGCCGATCTGAGTAATGTCGTAAAGCACAATGAAATCGGGTCGCGACGATCAACCCTCGCCCGATGGCCTTTAATCAGTGCCGGGCCTTCGCGCCGCGACGAGAACATCGCCAGCGCCCCCGGACGCGTCCGTTGTGCCTCGAATCTCGCCGCAATGGCGCCGCGCGCGCCCCTTGTCCTTGTGAGCCTCAAGTGATCCGGAAGCCGCGGGCAGGCTTGGCGTTCGCCGGTCCGTTTTCTGGGCGGAGAAGGGGGTCGGCGCTCTTCACCCGCGTGAATGAGGATGGCGCGACCTTTGTTTGCGGAAAAACAGAAATTCCTGTATGATCCCCTTCATGCGAGCATTAGACGAAGCGCAATCGGATCGACGCCGTCGTCTTGGACGGGACGCGGCCGCTTGCCCGGGGATTGGCCGCATGACGAAGAAATTCGCGCGAATGAATTTTTGCGCAAACTCGAGTGCAACGCATTGAAAGGTCACGATTCGCGGGTGAATAAGGGGGTCAAATCCAGCGCCGAACGAGTGTCGAACGCGTGTCGAACGCATGCCGAACGCGCGCTGAATGACGCCGGATGGGGGCCGAATGCGCCTCGCTCCGCGGACCCCCAAGGAAATCCAAATGGCTCGCGCCGACGGCATCCGGGCGAACGGCTCGTTTGGCCTCCTGGATGGATTCGTCGCCAGAGCCCGTCGACAGACGGGCGCTTCGACGCCGATATAGTCGCAATGAGGGAGCTGGTTTAACCTGAAGACATCTTGCTCTAGCGTATGAGAATTGGGTCATTGGGGGTCGACCTTCTGCGAGAGTGGGGGTCTCACCTGAACGGAAGTTGGAACCGCCCCAAGCGCCGCGGCGGAAATGCGTTACGACCGCAGAAGGTTGAGGAGGTTTTGAGGTGGCTGAGCGTTTTCCGAATTGCAACGGCGAGATCACGCGTCACGCAGACGGCGAACCCTACGTCAAAGTCCCCGTTGGGCAGTCCGGATGCGTGATGTTCGGACCTTACGAGTTGCTTCAGCCGGGAAGCTACGAAGTCACCTACATGGTTTCGCCCAGCGACGGATTCGTGTCGGACGGCCGTGATTTTTGCTGGGTCGATGTGGCCGCAAACATAGGGCAGCAGGTGCTCACCCGGGCGAATATCAGTTCGGACTACCTGAAGGACGGCTCGCCGATGCCCGTGAAACTTCGGTTCTCGATCGATGCGCCGAAGACCCTCGAATTCCGACTTCACTCCATGGGGGGACACGCATTCGAAGCGCGATACGCCAGAGACGTGGTTCCCCTGGCAGGAGACGCGCTGAGCGTTGAGGACAGCCCCTTCTACCAAGAAAATGTAGATTTATTTCGCACGTTTGTGTACCGTGGAGCGAAGCTCATCCACTGGGATAATAACATTATCGTTGACTGGATGGGGATTAAGGTCCTCATCAAGTCACGCGATGACCTGCAGCTTATCAGCGAGATATTCAGGCATAGCGCGTATAAATTTGAAATCAAAGGGGAAGTTTGCGCTATCGATGTTGGAATGAATGTCGGTATGGCTTCACTGTATTTTGCTCGCATGCCGCAAGTCAGCGCTGTTCATTCCTTTGAGCCGTTTTCCCGTCCGTTCCAACGGGCGTTAGAGAACTTTGCCCTCAATCCCGAGATAAGGGGTAAGATTAATCCGAACAACTTCGGTCTCGCTGGCAAGACTGAGAAACTGGAGGTCCGTTGCTGGGATGATGCGACGCTCAGCACCTCCATTCGGGGCGGCGACGGACCGATAATCGACCGAATCTCCGTCAAGGACGCTACTGAGGCGCTCAAGCCGATTATCGAGTCGGCGTCGGACGATAAGCTCCGCATCGTCCTCAAGCTCGACTGCGAAGGCTCGGAATTCGCGATCCTGGAGTCCCTGGACAATGCAGGCATGTTGAAGAAAGTCAACATCGTGATGATGGAGTGGCACAAATGGTGGTCGGCTGAACTGACCAACGAGACCATTGTCGGCAGACTATCGGCCAATGGTTTCATTACTTTCGATTTCCTGCACCTCGACAACCCCGACGCCTCCTTGATTTACGCGAGCCGGGCGTAGCGCGGCCGGCTCAGGCGCATTGCTCATCCAGGACGACCCAAACGGCGATTTACGCGAGCGGCGAGGAGATGTGTTTCTCTCTTTGACCGCTCCGCGCAAACACGCTATCCGCCCCTGTAGTTCGCACCCGGATGAGCATTGACAAGCTGGCCGATACGTTCGACACGGTTGGCCTGCAAATAGGGGCGTCGGGCAGCGGCTCGTCGTCCGACTGCCCCGCAGGAGCGCTGGTTGCCATGTCAAGCCGCGATCAGGCTTCCCCATCGAATGCCGACCTTGCCGCCGCGGGTCGACCCAAAACCCTGGTCTTTTGCACAGGCTTTTCGGACTCGCGCGAACTGTGGAACGCGCGTCATGGGCGCTGGCTGCGCGCCATCCGTTCGTCAAGGCTTGCGTACGACGCCATTCTTATCGTCGACGACGGCTCGCCTGTGCTTCCGGACTGGCCAGGACTTACGATCTGGACCGACGCGGAGGACCATGCCGGCGTCGACCGCCTGCCGGAGTTGGTCTTCCATCACTTCTCGGAAAGGCTCGGCCGGCGATCGGACTGGGACTTTCCCGGGTGGTATCGGTCGTTCGTTTTCGCCGGCCGATTCGCCGTCAGCCACGGCTTCGAAAAATTGATTCATATCGAATCCGACGCGTTTCTGATCAGCCAACGCGTCCAGTCGTATTTCAACGATTTCACGGACGGCTGGGCCGCGCTGTGGTGTCCGCGCTACGATTTCGCGGAAAGCGCCTTGCAGGTCATGGCTGGGAACGCCGTGCGCCATCTCGCAGAATTCGAGAAGAGCCACCCGCAGGCGAACCTCGTGCATCGCACGCTTGAAGACCAGTTGCCCCTCGACGTCATCAACAAAGCGTTCAAAGGCGACCGATACGGTGAGTATCTCCCATTCGTTCCGCTGGACGCAGACTACGCCGGCCAGATTCGCGCCAACATGCCTGAATCGTATTATTGGTGGATGGTCCCGGCCGCGCCGGGGAAAGCGTCGTAACGATCCATCCGCCGCCGGCCGGGCGTCCCTGGCGGCGGCCAAGCAGGATCAAGAGGCGACGCCTCCCGCCATGACCTTCCCCAACCTTTCGCGCCACTCCGCTTCGCTTCTCGCCACGACTGAAAACGCGACGCGAGCCGCCTGGCTTCCGGCCGCGAGGTCGAGCCCCTCGGCGTCGAGGCCGATCGCCCGCCACACCTGCCGCCCCCTCGGCTTGCGCCCAGCAAGGCGCCCGAGGGCCTCATCGCCGAGCGCGTTGACCCCGTCGATCAGACGAGGCTCCGCATCGGCCAAGACCGTCTCGGCCTCGCGCCCGATCAGGATATCGTCCGGCGTCAGCGCGTCTGCGCGGCCAAAACCTCCGTTGAAATGGACATGGTCGATCGCGAGCCGAAAAAAAGCGAAATCGGCGAAGTCCACGTAGAGCTTCGCCTTGGGATTGCGCTGCAGGTAGCGCGCGCGAGTGCGCGGTTCGCTAGCCCGCTCGACGCGCCCGTTCAGCGTAAGACGCGGGTGATTGAGCGGATCGCCCCGCTCCGGTTCCTCTGTCAGGAGGAGCGAGCCGCGCGGATCGGCGGCAACGTGGCGGGTATGGCGGGCGAGCGTCGACATCAGGAACAGCGGCGCGCCGTCGAAATCGCTAGCCACGCCGACGAGCGTGGTCAAAGGCGCGCCCGTCGCCGGATCGAGAGTCGCCAGCGCCGCCGTGCGCGCAAGCCGCATCAGGCGCTTGGCGTCGGCGACGGCCTCTGCGCGCCCGGCCTGAGGATCGACAGGAGCTTTCGCCATGAGGGTCTCGGGGATTCGAAGTCCGCGCAGAAAAGACCGTGGTCGACGCGCGGGTCAAGGGGAGACACGCGCGCAGCCTGTCATGTGGCGCTCAGAGGGAACAATTCGCAAGAACGCTGCCCCCGGCAGCCGGACGCGCGAGGTCAAGCGGCGGCGCGTTCGGAGTCCGCGGGACGCGAATGCGGCGCGGTTGGGGTTGCCGGAAGTCCCCGCCGACCCCACCTAAGGATGCTGTCCAGCTGATTTCCCAAAAATGGAACACATTTCAGCCGCGAACGGTTATGATGGTGCG
>NZ_JBKQOT010000696.1:0-5732 GCF_052145395.1 Roseiarcus sp. | reverse complement strand
TTGGCGTGCGGTGAACGGCCCGGATCGGGAGGTCATCTTTCGCCAGGAGCATCCGCCGGGCCGGATGGGACTGTCGGCCGGCATGCGGCGGGCGAGCCCCCGGATCCCAGTCCGGGGGTCGCGAATGATGGCGCGCATGCGCTTCTCGCTCACGTCCATGCGCGCCGCGATCTCGGCGACCGAAACACCGCGGTTGAGATAACCGACGATCAGCTGTTCCCGCTCGAATTTCGCGAGGCGCGCGGCGCGCGCGTCCGTTAGCGGATTGTGAGGGGCGGCCGCGGAGGCGGCTTCGGCGCAATAGGACATGGGGGCGTGTTCTGGGTCTGACAAGAACAAAGATAGAACATGGTCGTTCGGCTGTCAAGAAAATGTCGCCGCGGTGGCGGCGCCGTCAGGTGGCAGGGGTCAATCCGCCACCTATCGGTCAAAACCTGACGCCCCCGCGCCGAGTAGACGGTCCCGGGGCGCCGCGGATGTCGGGAGTCGGCGTATTGCTACCGTTGCAGATCGCGGCCCTGGATGCCTCAATTGGGCGAGGAAGCGGACCTACAGGGAAGGCGCAGTCTCCGCCCGAACCCGTCATTGGCGCGATGGCCGATTTTCGTCCTCCTCGACGATCCCGGCAGACGGCGGCTCTGCAGCCAACTCGTCGAGCAGCGCTTTCGCCTCAATCAGGTCGGGCGTGTCGAAGCCCTCGGTGAACCAGGAGTAGACGGGCGAGAGGAGGTCGTGGGCCTCCCGGCGCTTGCCCTTATCGCGCAAGAGCCGCGCGAAGCTCGTCGCCGCGCGAAGCTCCCACGAGCGCGTCTGCCGCGCCCCCGCGATGTCTAGTGCGCGCTGGAAATGCGCCTCCGCCTTCGTCGCGTCTCTTTCCGGCGCCATGAGCTCGATTTCGCCGGCGATGCGATGGATCTCCGCTTCGAACCACCTCTCCTTTGCGTTTTCCGCCGTCGTAAACGCTTCGCCGACGCACCGTCTGGCGTCATCGAATTGGCCGGCGTCCGCGTGAGCCATCGCCAAATACGCTCGTTGCATCGACATCCACACGGTCGCCCCTGTCGCCAGGAAGACGTCCCACGCCGAAGCGATCGCGTGGACGTGATCGGCGCGCTCTTTGGATTCGAGCGACACGAAACTGCCAAACAGCGTTGCGGTCGCCTTGTGCCAGGCTGCGCCCTTCTCGTCCGCCAGCGAAACGAGTTCGGCGAGGACGGCCTTCGCCGCCGCATAGTCCCGGCGGGAGATATGCGTCCAGACGACTGTCTCCAGCGCGTTCATCAAGGTGAGGGCGTGGCCGATCTGGCGCGCATCCGCGACCGCGTGCTGAGCGTCGGCGAGCGCCGCCTCGGGAAAGCCGAGCTTACACAGAACGTACGACCGATTGGCCAAGCTTGCGATCCGATAGTCTAGCCAATATTGCGCCCCGAGCGGACGATTCTCGGCAGGATCATACAGCCCGATCGCGCGATCAAAGTGCGCCCGCGCCTCCGCAATGTCTCCGGTAATCAACAAGGACATGCCCGTTAGGAAATGCCCGAGCATCAGCGGCACGGACTTCCTTTGATTCTCGGCAAGCGCCAGGATCCGCGCGGCGAGGTCGCGACAGGCGTCGCCATTGAACCGAAAGAAGTTCGCCGCCCAGAAGGCGCCGAGGATCGCCGACAACTCCGGGGGAGGCTCCTCACCGAGCGTTTCGACCTGCTCGATAAGCAGCCGCGCTCGCTCCTCGGCCGCCCTGGTCTCGGGCGCAGCCCACCCCTTGGCGAACATCAGCGCGCCCGCGAGCGCGACCTGAAGCTTGATCTGCGCGCCACGCAGCGCCGGACTGGACGGCAGGGAGGCAATCTGATCGATGGCGCGGATGTACTGCTCGGCCGCCTCGGCGAGCGCAGAGCGCTCCATGGAGCGCTCTCCCGCTTTGCCCCACAGGCCTGCGGCTTTTTCGATCAGGCCTGCCTCGGCTGAATGGCGGGCGATGAGCGCCGGCTGGCGCTCCGCCTCGTCGGGGAACTGGCTCTCGAGGGCCTCCACGATACGGGCGTGAAGCGCGCGTCTCGGCTCGCGCAGAAGCGCGCCGTAGGCCGCGTCCTGCACCAGGGCGTGCTTGAAGCGATAGGTCGCGTCCGGCGGCGCACCCCGCCCGACCAGCAGACCCGACTGAACGAGACGATCGAGCGACGATTGCAACGCCTCGTCCGGTTTTCGCGCCACGGCGGCCAGAAGCGCGTAGGAAAACTCCCGGCCGATTGTCGCGCCGATCTGGGCGACATCTTTCGCTGGCCCGAGCCTGTCGAGGCGCGCCATCAGCGATGCTCGCAGGGTCGCGGGGACCGTCAGCGACGGCGAAGGACCGGCCGTCGCCCGCTCGCCGTCCGCCTCCAGCACCGCTTTCGTCATCTCCTCCGCGAACAGCGGCACGCCGTCGCTGCGCTCGACGATGCCCTGCCGAATGGTCGCCGGCAACGCCGTTGCGCCGACGACGGCGCCGATCATGGCTCCGATCTCGCGCTCGCCAAGCCGGTTGAGGATGAACGCGGCGACGTGAGGCTGCCCGATCCAGGGCGCGACGAACTCCGGCCGGAAGGTCACGATTAAAAGCGCGCGCAGGCTCCGGATGCGGTCGACGATACGGCTGAGCAGCTCGAGGCTCGTTGGGTCGGACCAGTGCGCGTCCTCGAAGATCATTAACACCGGCCACAAGCGCGTGAGAGCCTCGATCTGGCTCACGAGCGCCTCGATCGTCTTCTGCCGGCGCTGCGGGGGGGGGCAAGCTCGATCGCCGGGAAGCGCCCGTCATTCTTCAGCGACATCGTTTCAGCGAGCAGCGCGACGTCCTCGGCTGGGGTCGACGAATAGGCCAGAAGCGCGTCGAGCTTGTCGAGCTTGGCTTGCGGAGAATCGTTGCGTGCAATTCGCGCGGCCCGCTCCATCTCGCCGATGATTGGAAAGAGGGCATCGTCGCTATGCTGCGGCGAGCAGAAGTAGCGTATGCGCGTCAGCGGCTCATTGGCCAAGCGTTCGACGACCTCAACGGCGAGGCGCGACTTGCCGATCCCCGCCTCGCCGGACAGCAGGACCACCTGGCCTTCCCCGTTCTTCGCCCGCGTCCAGCGCCTGAGCAGCAGTTCGCATTCCTCGTCCCGCCCGACAAGCGGGGTGACGTCCGCTCCGTGCAGCGCCTCGAAGCGGTCTTGCACCGGACTCGCCCTGAGCGCCGCCCACGCCCGCACAGGTCTCGCGATCCCCTTGAGGTCCCTCGCTCCGAGATCCTCAAGCTCGAAGAGACCGCCGAGCAGCTCCCGCGTCCCTTCTGCAATAACCACGCCATCGGGCTCGGCGATCGACTGCAACCGCGCCGCGAGGTTCGGCGTGTCGCCGACGACGCCGCGCTCCTGCGCCTCTCCGGTCCCGAGCAGATCGCCGACCACGACGAGTCCCGTCGCGAGGCCGATGCGGACATGCAGGGGCGCGCCTCCCGTCGTGGCGAGCTTGGGCGCGGCGGCGACGATCGCGAGCGCCGCGCCGACTGCGTTGTCGGCGTCACGCTCGTGCGCTTGCGGGTAGCCGAAATAGGCGAGCACGCCGTCGCCCATGTATTTGGCGACGAAGCCGCCGTGGGAGGCGATGAGGCCGGCGCAGCAGGCGTGATAGGCCGCCAGAACCTCGCGCATGTCCTCGGGATCGAGACGCTCGGCGAGCGCGGTCGAGCCGACCAGATCGACGAACATCACGGTGAGATGGCGGCGCTCGGCGGCGGCCGCTTCCGTTGCCTCCGGCCCCGCCGGCCGCGCCGTCGACAGCTCTCCGATCGCCGTGAGCAGCCTCCGGCGATGCCCCACCAAGACGACGCCGAGATCCCTGAGGTCTTCCGCCGTCAACTTGGGCAGAACGTGCAGGTCGACCGCGTTTTCGCGGAACGCAGCCTCGTACTGGCTGAGGCCCACCCCTCGGAGCCATTCGCCTACATCCATGGCGGCCTCCGAACACAACAAAGCAACTACGGCCATTAATTCAGTGCGCCGTCTACGAGACCACTTGCCGCTGAAGCGAGCAAGGTCAGGCTGGCTCACCTGGACAAGCCGATCGATTTTCGTTCGGGAGGACCTCAAACCCTCCGACCGAGTAAATGACTGGCATTCCGCGATCAACCGGGAAAGGCGGGAAAGGGGCGGTTAAGGCTCATCCGCCAAGCCATCGCGGAATGTCCGGTAATTGCGCACTGCTGCCATTCCACTCGGGGGCTACGCGGCGGCTCCGCGCGCGTCAGCCCGCGCTCACGCGCGCCAGCCCGGCCTTCGCCTCGGCATTGCCGGGATTCAGCGAAGCGGCGCTGCGATAGGCCTCGGCCGCCTTCGGGCGGTTGCCAAGCTTCTCGTAGGCCAGGCCGAGGCTCGCCCAGGCCTCGGAATTGTGGTCGTCGACGTTGAGCGCAGCGTTGAAGTCGTCGGCCGCCTTCTGCCATTGTCCGGTCGCCAGATAGCTCTGCCCGCGCGCCTGGTACGGAGCGCCGGCGAACGGATCCCGGTCGATGGCGTTGTTGAAATCGGTGATCGCCTGGGCCTGGTTGCCCTGGCGCTGATAGATGAGGCCGCGCGCGTGATACGCCTGCGCGCCTTCCGGGTTGAGCCGGATCGCCTGGTTGAGGTCGGCAAGCGCGGCGTCGTAATTGTCGTGGGCCCGCTCGAGATTCCCGCGCCCGAGATAGGCCGCCGCGCCGTTCGGGTTGGCGGAGATGGCCTGGTCGAAGTCCTGCATCGCCAGATCGTCCTGTTTTTCCTGGCGATAGGCGAGAGCGCGGTTCGTATAGGCGCCGGAGAAATGCGGATCGAGTTCGATCGCGTGGGAGAAGTCGTCGACCGCGTTCGAGTAGCGTCCAAGCTTGGCGTAGACGACGCCGCGCGTGTTGTACGCTACCGGATCGCGCGGATTGCGCTGAATGACCTCTGTCAGCGAGTCGATGTTGCCGGCATTCGACTCCTGCGCTTTCGGCCCCGCCTCGACCTCCGCGACCTTGCTGGACGGGTTCATCGTCTCGCTGCACGCGCCGAGCGCGAGCGCGATCGCCAAAGCCAACGAGGCCCGCGTCGCAGCCTGTCCGGCGCCAATCCTGCCGTTCATCATCCGCCGACTCCGCCGCGTCCCACGCCGACGCGGATCATCCGCCATTTCAGAAGCGCATTGCCGTAAAACAAAACCCCGCCGCATCCGGGCGGGGTCGAACCAAGGTCATAGCGCGGCGCAGCAAACGCCAAGCGCCGACGCCGGAATCAACCAGCCGACCGGGGCGCGCCCGGCGCCGGCTTGGCCTTGACCGGCAAAAGGCCCTCGCGCTGGAGCTTCTTGCGCGCGAGCTTGCGAGCGCGCCGCACCGCCTCGGCCTTTTCCCGCGCCCGCTTCTCGGAGGGCTTCTCGTAGTGACCACGGAGCTTCATTTCGCGGAAGATTCCCTCCCGCTGCATCTTCTTCTTGAGCGCCTTCAGGGCCTGATCGACGTTGTTGTCGCGAACGAGTACTTGCACGGGCTGTCCTGTGTTTTGAGGCTGAGCCTCGAAAAACCTGTCATTTGCGAAAAGCTCAGACGCGCGCCTTCCCGAGGGAGGGCTCGTCCAGTCGCGAGCGCATTATCAGAGCCGCGCCGCCTTGTCCAGCGTAAGCATGGGCGACATGGGCGACACACGGCTCGGAAGTCGGGTTAACGACGGGTTGGCGGCTAATTTATCTTGACTGCA
>NZ_JBKQOT010000695.1:0-5336 GCF_052145395.1 Roseiarcus sp. | reverse complement strand
CTATCAGCACCGTGTCGACCCCAACGTGCCGATCGAAGACGTGGCCGGGGCGGTCAAGGACCTGATCAAGGAAGGGAAGGTGAGGCACTTCGGGCTTTCGGAGGCTGGCGTGCAAACAATCCGCCGCGCGCACGCCGTTCAGCCCGTCACGGCCCTTCAGAACGAATATTCGCTGTGGTGGAGGCGCCCCGAGGGGGCCGTGCTGCCCGTCCGTGAGCCTTCTGCTGATCGGATCGGCCGCATGCGAGCTTCACGATCACGTGGGGCATGGCCGCCTCACTTCCCGTATTGCTCGTCGCTGACCTTCTCCAGCCAGTCGACCGCCTTGCCGCCGAGCTTTTCCTGAATGGCGATGTGGGTCATTGCGATGGTGGGCGCCGCGCCGTGCCAGTGCTTCTCGCCCGGTGGGAACCACACGACGTCGCCCGGTCGGATCTCCTCGATCGGGCCGCCCTCGCGCTGGACCCGTCCGCACCCCGCGGTGACGATCAGGGTCTGACCGAGCGGATGGGTGTGCCACGCTGTCCGCGCGCCGGGCTCGAAGGTGACGCTGGCGCCGGTCGCGCGCGCCGGGTCGGGCGGGCTGAACAGCGGATCGATACGCACCGTGCCGGTGAACCAATCGGCCGGCCCCTTGCCGGACGGCTCCGAACCGCTTCGCTTGATCTCCATCGCATTCCTCCGTCTTCTTCTCCCAATATCTAGCGCGCGGGCGGGGGAACAATTAGACAGTATTATGCGCGTGCGCTTATAAGTGAGTCTTATGAATGCCAGGCGAGAACCTCAACGATCTGGCCGCTTTCCTAGCGGTCGCGCGCGAGCGGAGCTTTACCCGCGCCGCCGCGAAGCTCGGCGTGTCGCAATCGGCGCTGAGCCAGACCATCCGAGGCCTCGAGGCGCGGCTCGGCCTTCGCCTTTTGAGCCGCACCACGCGCAGCGTCGCGCCGAGCGAGGCGGGCGAACGCCTCCTGCGCACGATAGGGCCCCATATCGGGGAGATTGAGACCGAACTTGAGGCGTTGAGCGCGCTTCGCGAGAAGCCCGCCGGAACCATTCGGATCACCGCCGGGGACCATGCGGTCCACTCGGTTCTCTGGCCAAAGCTGGCGAAGTTCCTGCCGAACTATCCAGACATCAAGGTCGAGATCGCCATCGACTATGGACTGACCGACATCGTCGCCGAGCGCTACGACGCAGGCGTGCGCCTGGGCGAGCAGGTCTCCAGGGACATGATCGCGGTTCGCATCGGGCCTGACGTTCGCTTTGCCGTGGTCGGGGCCAGGTCCTACTTCGCGAAGCGCCCGCCGCCAACGACGCCGCAGGACCTCGTCGGTCACAATTGCATCAACCTGCGGCTTCCAACCTACGGCGGCCTCTACGCGTGGGAGTTCGAGAAGGACGGCCGCGACGTGAGGGTGCGGGTCGAAGGCCAACTCGTTTTCAGCAGCGTCTTTCAGGCCCTCGACGCCGCGCTCGCCGGCCTCGGCCTCGCCTATGTGCCGGAGGATCTCACTGAGGCCTATCTCGCTGACGGTCGCCTCGAACGGGCGCTTGAGGACTGGTGCGCGCCCTGGTCGGCCTACCGCCTCTACTACCCGAGCCGGCGGCAATCGTCACCGGCCTTCGCCCTGCTGGTCGATGCGCTGCGCTACCACGACGCCGCGAAAGAATAAGCCGAAGACTTGAGAAAAATCGGCGCAACGCGCCTCTGTCGCCGGAGGGCGCGGGTCGATCCTCCGGCGGCAATCGGTTCAGGTTCGAGCCCGCCGTCACGCGCTGGCGACGGAGAGGGCGCCGAGCCATGCTTTGGCGCTTGGACCAGACGACGCCGGATTCTCCTCCACGAGGGTCGTGCGGTCGGTCAGGCTGGCGGAGGTCGAATTCACGAGGGCTCTCCCGCTGCGTCACGACTTCTGCTTCTCCGCCAACCGTCGGCGGTAGTCGTCGAGCGGAAGGCCGCCCCAGCCCCAGTTCTCCGTTTCCACCTCCTGGATGACGACCCACGTCCATTCGGGCGGCTTCTTCAGCACGTCGAACAGCACTTGGCTGACGCCCTGGTAGATGGCGGCCTTCTGTTCGGGCGTCACGTGGTCCAGGCCCGGCTCGGTCCCCTCGCGGGTCACCTGGATGAAGACGTATGGCATGACAGACCCCTTTTGAGCTCGGATCAGTGGCCGGCGGCCTGGCCGCCGTCGACATGCAGGGTTTCGCCGGTGACGAAGTCTGCGTCCTCGAGGTAGAGGACCGCGCCGACGATGTCGGAAACCTCGCCGAGCCGCTTGAGCGGATGCAGCGCCGCCAGGAAGGCGTGGGTATCGGCTTCGTGCATGGGCGTGCGGATGACGCCAGGCGAGACCGCGTTCACGCGAACGCCACGGCCCGCGAATTCGATGGCGAGCGATCGAGTCACCGCGTCGAGCCCGCCCTTGGTCAGCGCGGCCAGGGCCGCGGGCAGCTGCGAATTGGCATGGTTCACCAGGCTGGTCGTGACGTTGACGATGTGACCGCGCCCCCGCGCCAGCATCGCCTCGGCCGCTCGCTGGCTCACGAAGAAGAAGCCGGCCAGATTGGTGGCGACGACTTGAGCGTAGTCCTCAGCCGAATAGGCGGTGAAGGGCTTGCCGATGAAGACGCCCGCATTGTTGACCAGCGTGTCGAGGCGCCCGAAGCGCTGCAGCGCCGCCGAGACGACCCGGCCGGCGATCTCGGGATCGGCGATGTCGCCAGCCACAGTCACAACGTTGGAGTCTTCCGACTTGCGGATCGACCGGGAGTTGGCGACGACTCCGTAGCCCCGGGCGCGAAAGCCCTCGACAAGGCCCGCGCCGATGCCCTGGGACGCGCCGGTGACGACGGCGACCTTCTGTTCGTCTGGCATGCTCAACTCCTCCTCCTTCAGATCGGCCGGATGTCGAGACTGCCCAGGCAAAAGCGCCGTTTCCCGGCCTCATCGTCCTGCGATTGGAAGTCGTTCAGGCGATGCCGAGAATATTTCGGCGGCGTCAGCGAAGCGCTATTGCACTATGGTGTCGCGGATACCTTGGTGTCGGTGGCGACTTGGCCACGCCTAGGCGCAGGCCTCCAGATCAACCAGAGCGCCTCCGTGTCGGGGCAAGCCCGAACCTGCCGCGCATTCCGACTGAGGTATCGACGATAATTTGGCGCAATGGATCGCGCCGGAACGGGTCTGCTCCGATGATCTTCAGGCGTCGCGCCTTCGATTTGATCGCGCGGCGCGGATACTCGGGAAAACCAGACATGTCCCTTGCGTTCACCAGTCCAGCCGACGCACGCCGCTATTGGCCGAGAGCGCCGGTGTAGTACGGCAGGCGGCTTTCGACGTCGGGGTTGGTCTGCAGCCCCATCTCCATCAGGCGCTTGATGTTTTGCTGGGCCTGCGGGCGCTGCACCGAGGCCAGGAACGCGTCCCATTCGGCGCCGATCTCGGAGTCAGGCGGCAGGCTCGCGATGTCGACCCGGCGCTTGATGTCGGCAATGGACTGCTTGTCGAACCCGGCGATGCGCCGGGCCAGCGCGTCGACGAAGGGGTCCAGCTCGGCGTCGGGCAACGCGCGGTTGACGTAACCATAGCGCTCCGCCAGGTCGCCGGGGATGTCCTCGCCGCTGAGCAGGACTTCCAGCGCGCGGCCGCGCCCGATCAGGCGCGGCAGGCGGGCCATGGGGCCGCCGCCAGGCACCAACCCGGCGCCGATTTCCCACTGCGACAATAGGGCCTTCTCGCGACTGGCAAAACGCATGTCGCTCGCCAGGGACAGCTCGCTGCCGACCCCTGTGGCGCGGCCGCGGATCGACACAATCGACACCACCGGCGCGCGGCTCAGGCGCACCAGCATGTCGGGCAACGCCGGCAGGCCGGTCGCGCCGGGCGAAATGCCCGTCGTCGCCGAGAGCGGCGAAACGAAGTCGTAGTGCGTCAGGAAGAAGCCCGGCACCGCGCTCTGGAACACGACGACCTTGACCTTGGGGTCGGTCTCGATCTGGGTGATGACGCTGTTCAGCTGCGGAATGGTCTCAGGGCCGAAAATGTTGAACGGCGGGTTGTCCAGCGTGACGCGCCAGTATTCCGGCGTGAGGCGCTCGAGCCGGATCTCCTGCTTCGGCGCGGCCTCAGTCCTGGCGCCGGGTGCTTCCACCGGCTCGCCGGCGTGAGCGGGATTGATGCCTGCCAACGCGGTGGCTCCGCGTGTTGTGTGCGTTTTCATTCCAGATACCTCGGCTGGTTGACGGTGGCATAGTAAAAGCGCCGTCTGGTCCCTCGGCGCGGGGACCAAGCGTCAGGTTTTGACCACCAGGACGCCGCCCGAGGCGGCGCTCAGGCATTCGAATCACGGCTGTCAGAGCGATCGGCTGACGGGAAGCGAGCCGCTGCTCATGTCGGCAGCGGCTTGCCGGCCTGCTCCCGGACGATGTGCTCCGCGTACCAGTCCGGCCAATCCGGATCTTGTTTGCCCGTCCGCTTCTCGTGCTCGCCGTGCGCGGCCGCGGCGCGTCGGAGCGCAGCCGCAAGCTCGGTCGATGAGGGGAATGTCGTTGTGTCCGCGTCCACGCGTCCGGGCAATCGCGTGGTGATCTCCTGCAACAGCCAACCATTGCCGTCGGGATCGCTGAACGAGGCGAACGAGCGGTAGCTGCGATGCTCGGGATCGAGACCCTCAACCCGGCGCCGCCCAAACAGATAGGGCTCGTCTGTCCCGGCGTACACGCCGCCGCCGTCGTGGAAGGCCTTGCTGATCTCGACGCCGCGGCCGAGAAGCTCGTCGCGGGCGGCTTCGATGTTGGAAACGATCAGGTACAGGCCCTGGGCGGAGCCCGGCGCCGCCGCGGTGACGTTCTTGCCGAAGATGACCGAGCACCCCGAGCCGGGCGGCGTGAACTGGATCACACGGAAGTCGTCGCCTGAGGCGAAATCGGCATCGAGTCTCCAACCCAGGCCGCCGTAAAAGCGCTTGGCGCGATCGACGTCCGAAACAGGTATGACAATGACCTCGAGCTTCGTGTCGACCGCCGGCCTTCCGGGGGCGTCGACTGCATCTGCGCTGCGGGCTTGCGTATTGCTCATGTCCAGCTCCTGGGTTCGGGGCCTCGAGATTGCTGACCGGAGTCGTGGCCAAAGATCTTGTTGTTTTCCTCGGATGAGACATAATTCCGAGGAATCGCGGCGATGATGGCGCCGTCGGGGAACGGAAGTGTTCGTTCCCGAAAGGCCATCATGGCTAAATTGTCGCCCGCAATTACCCACCCTCTTGCCTCTTGCCCCTTGCCACGGGGCGGGATGTCTGAATCCATGGAGCGATGGACCGCAGTGATTTGCAGCA
>NZ_JBKQOT010000694.1:0-3819 GCF_052145395.1 Roseiarcus sp. | reverse complement strand
CCAGCTCGCGACCGTCCTGCCGCAGCTGATCAACAATCTGACGCCCAAGGGGCGGATGCCGACGCTCGCCGATTTGGAAGAAAAGTAAGCGAGGCGATTGGCGCTGTAGGGCGGGGGCGACGACCCCGCCGGCGCTTCGCCAATTCCGAGCCCGTTTTGAGCGTTTTCAACACGTTGCGGGGACTTTTCCGAGCCGCTCACAGCGGCCGCTTTGGGCGCGCGGCCTGCTTTGCCGTATTTTCGCCATATTTCTGCCGGGCGTGTCGGCTGCGCGCCCGCACGAGCCGTTCGTATCCTCGGCGACCCGATCGCTCCTGGCCGCACGGCGCCCGAGGCAAGACGATGGCGCGCAGGATCGCGGCTCAATTTCTGGATGACAGGAGTAATCTACTCAGGATTTATATTTTTCGCAAGATAATAGGCGCCTCGACCGGATTGCAATTCGCCTGAGCCACGCGCCGCCTACTCGGCCGCGCTTCGTCGCGTCGCGGCCTTGTCGAGCGCGTGCACGAGGTCCTCGATCAGGTCGTCCGTATCCTCGAGCCCGACCGACAGCCGGAGCAGGCCGGGGCCAATGCCAAGCGCGGCGCGCTGCTCGGGCTTCAGGCGCTGATGGGTCGTCGTCTCGGGATGGGTGATCAGGCTTTTCGCGTCGCCGAGGTTGTTCGAGATGCCGATGATGGAAAGCGCGTTGGCCATCCTGAACGCCGCCGCCTTGCCGCCGGCGACCTCGAAAGCGAGCATGGTGCCGCCGCTGCTCATCTGACGCCGCGCGAGTTCGGCCTGCGGGTGGTCGGCGCGTCCGGGATAGAGGGTGCGAACGACCGCCGGGTGCGCGGCGAGCGCGTCGGCGATGTGCGCCGCCGACGCCGCCTGCGCCGCCACGCGGATCGGCAGCGTCTCCAGCGACTTCAACAGCGTCCAGGCGTTGAACGGCGACAGGCTCGGCCCGGTCTGGCGCAGAAAATTGTGGACGTGGTCGGCGATGAATTTCTCGCTGGCGAGGATGATCCCGCCGAGCACGCGCCCCTGTCCGTCGATGTGCTTGGTCGCCGAGTAGACGACGCAGTCCGCGCCGAGTTTTAGCGGATGCTGGTGGAGCGGCGTGGCGAAGACGTTGTCGACGACCAGCGTCGCGCCCACGCCATGCAGAATCTCGGCGACGCCGGCGATGTCGATGATCTCGAGCGTCGGGTTGGTCGGCGATTCGAGGAAGGCCGTCTTGGTGTTCGGCCGCACCGCCGCCCGCCATTCGGTGAGGTCGGTCCCCTCGACCAAGGTCGATTCAACGCCAAACCGCGGCAGCAGGTCCTCGACCACATAGAGGCACGAGCCGAACAGGGCGCGGGCGGCGACGACGTGGTCGCCCGCCTTGACCTGACCCACAAGCGCCGCCGTCACCGCGGCCATGCCGCTCGCGGTGGCGCGCGCCGCCTCGGCGCCTTCGATCAGCGCCATCCGATGCTCGAACATGGCGACGGTCGGGTTCGAGAAGCGCGAATAGATGAAGCCCGGCTCGTCGCCCTTGAACCGCGCCTCGGCGGTCTCCATCGTGTCGTAGAGATAGCCCTGGGTGAGGAACAGGGCCTCCGAGGTCTCGTCGAATCTCGAACGCAGCGAGCCGCCATGCACGAGCTGCGTAGCGGGCCTTAGGGTTTTCGGGTCGCGGGATTTGCGCGGGCTCGTCATGGCTTCTTATGTCCTCTCCGGGCGTTTTACGCCCGCGGGCTCATAAGACGAGGCGATGGTCGAGGAGCCCCGATCTTTTAGCCCTTTGTTTAACGTGGCGGCAAGCCGACCGGCTCAAATGACCACGATGAAGTCTCCCTCTAGCGCGCGGCGGCGGCGACGTCAACGACGAGCCCTGAGAGGAGGTCGAAAGGCGGGGAAGCGAACATTCGAAGCCGACACTTTCAGCGGTCGGAGTGCGCAAGGAGGGGTCATTCCCTGAGCGACAATAGGCGCCGCGAGCGCCTGAAGTGTTCGTCCCCGCCCTCCCTGCGCGAACCCGGCCAACCGCCCCGCCCGCTGGCCGCGGGGCCATCGATCCGCTAAATTCGCCCTTGGATCACTTCACTGGGGGCCGATCACCCCGTTCCGGAGGCTTCGCTATGCGGCTTCCTGCCATCGCCGCCCTGGCGGCAGTGATTCTCTTGTGCGCCCCCGCGGCGTGCGCGATAGAAAACGATGCTACCGTGCCCACCTATCACGCCGACGCGGCCCGTAGCGGGCATTATGTCGTGCCCGGGCTGACCTGGGCGCACGCCGGAGACATGCGGCTGGATGGGGCGTTCGACGGGCGCGTGCCGGGGAACATCTATGCGCAGCCGCTCTATTGGCGACCGGCCGGGGCGGCGGGCGGACAAGTGATCGTGGCGACCGAGGACAATGTCGTGGCGGCGCTGGACGCCGTCACCGGACGCACAGTCTGGCAGCGCAGCCTCGGCCCGGCGACCAAGCGCTCCGCTCTGCCATGCGGCAACATCGACCCGCTCGGCATTACCGGCACGCCGGTGATCGACGAGCGCAGCGGCGCGCTCTACCTCGACGCCATGGTCGATCGCGGCGACGGACTGCGGCACCTCGTATTCGGCCTTTCGCTTGCCGACGGCGCGGTGCTGCCGGGCTGGCCGGTCGACGTGGCCGACTCGCTCCGCGCGATCGGAGTAACGTTCGATCCTCGCGTGCAGAATCAACGCGGCGCGCTGACCATGGTGGGCGACCAGCTGTACGTGCCGTACGGCGGCCACTCTGACCCTTGCGGCGAATATCACGGCTCAGTGGTCGGGTTTCGGCTGGATGAGCCGGCGGCGTTTGGGGCTTGGCTGACTCCGAGCAGGGGAGGCGGCAACTGGGCGCCGGGCGGGATCGCGTTTGACGGCAAGCACCTGTTCATCGGCACCGGCGTTGCCGACAGCATGGACGGCTGGAGCGGCGGTCAATCGGTAATCCGCCTGCCGCTCGATTTGGACTTGAACCCCACGCCGCAGGATTTCTTCGCGGTGTCCGGCTCGGACTACGATCACGACCTCGGCATGAGCAATCCGCTGCCAATCGACCTGTCGGACGGCGGCCCTCATCCGGCGCTGGTGATCACATTCGCCAGAGATGGTAAGGCGTATCTGCTCGACCGCGCCGATCTCGGCGGGGTCGATCACCCGCTCGATGCACAGACGGTTGCCGCATATGGCATCGTTACTTCGCCTGCCGCCTATCGCATAGGGCAAGACACGATGTGACTTTCCAGGCCCGTGGCTCGTCGTGCCCAGGTGGCGAGGGGGACGCCGGGGTGGTGGCGCTGCACATATCTGGCGGGCCGCAACCGTCAATGCACACAGCGTGGTGCGCCAAGCTCCGGGGCTACGCGGAGGGCGCAATCGTCACCACAAGCGACGAGACGGCTGATCCGATTGTCTGGATCGTCGGCGCCGAGCGCGACGAAAAGCTGCACGGTTTCCGGGGCGACACTGGGCAGGAGGTGTTTACGGGCGATCCGCTCTCCGGCCTGCGGCACTTCGTGACCGTCCTGGCCGCCGCGGGCCGGCTCTATGTCGCGGGCGACGGTCGGATTTTCGCGTTCGGCCTTGGGCGCTAAGCCCGCGCTCAGACCTGACAACTGCGAACTGAGCGCCGCCGCCAGACGTCTTTTTGGTCCGGTACATGTGGCGGCCGACTCGACACCTGCGGATTGGTCATTCGATCCTGTTATGGAACTCTCGTCTGAGCGCGAACGACCGGAACCTCCAAACGCGACCTCCGTGGAAGCGCAACGACCGGTTAATGTCGATTCGCGTCATTGAGCCGTTCGCGATAAACCCC
>NZ_JBKQOT010000693.1:0-5447 GCF_052145395.1 Roseiarcus sp. | reverse complement strand
GGCCAGCAGAGGCGCTTCGTGAGGCTTTCGCCAATTGGAAAGAGGCGCGCTGATGCCTCCCCTGCCCATCCCACGACTCATCGCCAATCGCGCGCTGGCTATCCAACAAAGCGCCAACCGATCCATGAGCGGCGTCTTCAATGTCTGGGACACACATGATCCCGAGCACCCCACGATCGTCGACCTCTATCCCGAAGGTCTCACCCCATTGCCGGAGACCCGACATGCCCAAAATCAAGATGACCTGTCCGCATTGCGGCAGCGACGACGTGACCCGCGATTGCCTCGGGCGTTGGAGCGTCGAGCGCCAGAACTGGGAAGTCTCGAGCGAACTCGACAGCATGCAGTGCGAGGCTTGCGACCGGGAGATCGGATCGGACGGCTTCGACGAGGTTCCCGTCGAGGCCAACACCCGCGACATCGGGCTCGCGATCACCAGTTTTCTGGAAGGGCGGAGATTCTCCATCCATCAGGAGAACGAAGACGGCGGAACGCTCGATCCGGTCGCCGACGCCGCAATCGAGGCGATCGACGCCTCCGATCCCGACAATCTCGTCCTGGTGGTCGACGGCGGACAGCGCTTCACCGTTCGCGTCATCGCCGGCGCCCGATGAGGAGCTTTCGGGGCGTCGTTTCCGCGGTTCTATCCGCGGACGAAGGGACGAGAATGCCCCTGAAGAGAAGGGCACGAGAACAATCAGATGAGATGAGAACTGCCAGCCGCCGTCCCGTCGCGCAAGGGTCGGGCCAGGCGCTTCGCGCCCTTGCCCGTCGCGCCGGCGGCCGGGCGGGGAATTGGGGTCTTCGGAACAGTCCGACGACAGCAAGGGAAGATCCCGATGGAACCCATCCTCGAATTGCACGTGTCGGGCCTTAAGCGAAGGCGAAACGCCGACCTTCCGGATTGAACCCGTCGGACCGAACGCGGGAGAGCCGGCGTTCTTGAGCGCGGCCGACGTCTCGACCTTGTCGCAAGTCCTCGACCGCGCATCGAAAAAGTCGTCGCCAAATTGGCATGAAGTCCGGCAGGCGCTGCTGAGCGCCTTCTGCGAGCCCAAGAACAAGCGCGGTTAAGCCGCGCTTCGTCCTTCCAAACCTCCCCCCTTTTCAACTTACGCCCGTGCGGATGACGGGCCCTTCAAGCGCCATGCGCGCTTCAGGGCTTTGCGTCCGCACGCGCATTTTTTCGGAAAGCGCGCATCCCATGAAGCACGACCAGTTCACCCTGCCCTTCCTCGACACCACGAGCCTCAGCGGAGGCATGGGCCTTTACGGAGGCTTCCCCGCTCCGACGTTGCCTTCCCTTCCGCCGATGAACCTCGAGCCGGAAGAGGCTGAAGTCGTCGACGCTCCCGAACCCGCAACACTGGTCGTCCCGGCAAAGGATTACCGCCTTGCCGGCGACCGCCGTCTCGCCCACGGCTGGAAGGCGCGCGCTCAAGACAATCTGGCCGCCATCCGGCTCATGACCGCGATCGAGGCCGAAGCCCGTCACGCCCGGCCTGACGAGCAGGAGCAACTGGCGAGATTCACGGGGTTCGGCGCAGCGGACCTCGCCGACAAGCTCTTTCGCCGCGCCGGCGAAGGCTTTGCCCCTCAATGGGAGGATCTCGGCCTCGAGCTCGAAGAGCTCGTTTCGCGCGAGGATCTCGCGAACCTCAAGCGGGCGACGCAATACGCGCATTACACGCCGGAGTTCATGGTCCGCGCCATCTGGCGGGCGCTGCGCAGGATGGGGTTCGACGGCGGCCGCGTTCTGGAGCCGGGGTGCGGAACGGGCCTCTTCTTCGCCTTCGCGCCGGAGCCCTTGACGGCCAAGCTCGCGCTGACCGGCGTCGAGATGGACGCGACGACCGCCCGGATCGCCAAGCTCCTCTACCCGAACGCCCGCATCCGGCACGAGGATTTCACCAAGGCGCGTCTCCCCGACGTTTTCGACCTTGCGATCGGCAATCCGCCGTTCTCGGACCGCACCGTGCGCGCCGACGATCCAGCCGGCGAACTCCGCCTTTCCCTGCACGACTATTTCATCGCGCGCTCGATCGAGCGGCTGAGGCCTGGAGGCCTCGCCGCCTTCGTCACCTCGCGCTGGACCATGGACAAGGTCGACCGGCAAGCCCGCGAGCATATCGCGTCCATGGCCGACCTGATCGGCGCGGTCCGCATGGCCGAAGGCGCAATGTACGCCACGGCCGGAACGGACGTCGTAGTCGACATCCTCTTCCTGCAGAAGCGGGATGCGGGAGCCGCACCAGGCGGCGCGGCGTGGGACGGCCTCGCCGAAGCCGTGCCGGCCGAAGACGGCGAAGCGGCGCTCTCGATCAACCGGTACTTCGTCGATCACCCCGAAATGGTCCTTGGGGACCACGCCCGCACGTCCAGCGCCTACGGTCCGGTCTATACATGCCGCCCGGTCGTTGCGACCGCCGACGCGCTCGCCGACCGGCGCCAGCAGGGTTGTGTCCCCCCTGGTGGTGTAGCTCGGCGGGAGCATGCCGCTCGCGAAGCGCGCTTTTCATAGCGCCGTA
The DNA here is from genome assembly GCF_052145395.1 of Roseiarcus sp. NCBI lineage: Bacteria > Pseudomonadati > Pseudomonadota > Alphaproteobacteria > Hyphomicrobiales > Roseiarcaceae > Roseiarcus > Roseiarcus sp. Next base: position 2,919 of record NZ_JBKQOT010000693.1, on the reverse strand, counting down.
GCGAGCGAGCGGCTTGCGGTGGTCATCGGCGATTCGCCGGTAGGATCGGGTTGCGACACGCCAACGCAACCGAGGAGCCACCGATGACCGACGAGATGATGAGCCTTCGCGCGCTCGTGGAAAAGCCCCCGACGCCGACGTTTTGCGCTTACCGGCGCCTCGAGGGAGTCCTGGAGCGCGAGAAAGCGGCTGTAGGCGCATTTCTCACGCTTGGCCGAGACATGCTGGACCCGGGGAAAAGCACTCGCATCCACCGGGACGTCCAAACACGATTCACCCTTATTGTGTAACTTCGAGTCTCACTCGCGCGATGCCCGCTTGGCGCATGCCGAGCGCGTCGGCGGCGACGGTTGAGACATCGATTATTCGGCCAGTGGCGTATGGCCCTCGATCGACGATCGTTACGACCACGTTGCGGCCATTGTCGAGATTGTAGACTCGCACGCGCGTTCCAAACGGCAGCGTGAGATGCGCGGCGATCAAGCCGCCATGATTAGGATTGTGATAGTAGGTCGCAACGCCGAATTCATCCGCCAAGGCGCCCGAAAACGTGAGGGCGACTCCGAACGCCGCAAGTACAAATTGCTTCATCGACGTCTCCTCCCGCGAGACCTCCCAAAGATGGAGCCGTGTTTTTCAGGCTCGGGGGATGCATCATCGCGAGGCGTATTGAGACGCCATAAGTCGGCATAGACTAGAATCGGAATCTACTCAGCGGCGCTCCTGGTCGGCCAAAGCCTGACTCGGGCAGTTCGCTTAGCGATGATTTTGTTCTTTACGCTGGGCGGCCGTGAGTCGCAGCGCATTCTGAAATCACGTTGGTCGCTGGGCCGGCTCGAGGCGCTGCGCGCCGGCCCATCGGGTCGCGGCGACGCTGAGTATATTCCGACGCTATCGCCGTCCGACCACAGCGCTAGACCTGCATCCCGATTGGATGCATATGACCAACCCTCGCGAGCATGGAGTTTCGAGCCGCGTCCGCCGTTCCGGTCGCTGGCGCAAGATTCGAAATTCAGCGCGCCCGCGTTCGAGCGCCGCTCTTGTCGCAGCTGTCGCCATTCTCCTGGCCGGAGCGCTCCTGCTCGCAGGCGGTTTAGCGTGGGCGCGTGGCGGGAGGAGTGAATGGGCGCCATCGGATACGGCGGCGCCCGACGCCGCGGCGACCACCGCCGTCGATGTTCAGACAGACGAAAAACCGAAAGAGACCAGTGCTGACGGCCTCGCGGTGTGCGTGCGCCTGTGCGATGGATTCTTCTTTCCGAGCGCCACAAGGTCGGGCGGCGACGAGGCTTGCGCGGCCCAGTGTCCGGACGCGCCCACCGCGCGCTACACGGAGCCGGCCGGCTCGGACAGGATCGAGGACGCGGTTTCAACCCACGGCGCGCTCTACGCCGCTCTGCCGGTGGCCAACCGTTATCGAACTACGCTCGACGACACCTGCCGCTGTCACCGCTCGCTCACTCGCGACTATTCGGCGTCATTGCTGAACGACTCCACGTTGCGAAAGGGCGATGTGGTGATGACGCCGAAAGGCTTCATGGTGTTTCAGGGCGGCAAGACTCGTTCGATCACGTCCTCGGACTTCGTCGCCTTGTCGCAAGCGCGCTCTTTGCCCAAAGATTTGCGCGCGGCCCTGGTCGACATGGAGCGCGCGGGCGCGTCGCAACGACAAGTCGGCGCCGACTCGTCGCCGAGGGAATCTGCGCGTCGGAGCGAAGCGTTGCCCCCATTGGCGACAGCCGTATCTGCGAAATAGCGCGCCGGTCGGGCGTTGGGCCCCTGGCCGACTTACGGACCTGCTCAATTGGCGGCGCTGCCCAGTAGGTGTTTTCCACGCCTATCCGGCGGCTCCAGTGCCGATATTGTGCATCTCGCTTTCAGCGCAAAGCAGGCAAGTCATGTTGATGCACAATCTCGCCTGGCACAGCGGAGCCGGGCTGTTTCTTTTGTTGTTCGCTGCGAATGCAGCGCTCGCCGAGCGGGAGTCCGACGGACGGGCTGTGGGGTTGGGCGAGCATGTGGCGGACGCAGCGTGCGCCGCAAGCGCCGTCGCCGTTCAATCGACAATATGCCGGGACGGCCAGCTGCTATGGCGGCTTTGTGAGAAGGGATTTCGCTCGGAGCATCTCCCCAATGCGGGGGTCTACGCGTGCTTTCTTCGTTCGCTCTAGCGGTCTTCGGCGCGCCGCCGAAGCTCGCGATCAGGACGCGCCTCAGCCTGTCGCCACCGTCCGCTGCGCCGGGGCTTCGGCTTCCGCCATCGCCGACGCAACGACCTTGTCGAATAGGTAGAGTCCGACCCTTCCCTGCGGGACCGAAGGCGTTATCGTGAGTGTCGCCTTCGGCGAGAACAGGGACTATTCGTCATGCGCGCAATCATTGCTCTGATCGTGATCGTCTATCTTGTCGGCATTGGCGTCGTGCTTGCGCCGACAATTCAGGCCAAGTGGAATAGCGCTCCGGCGTCTGACCTCGCCGCAAGCGGGTGGCAGGCTCTGCCCAATGCGCTCGCGTGGCCAGTGAGCGCTTACCACAGCGTCGCCGGCCGTTGACGACCCTGTCTGACGGGCGCGGCGCGCGGGTCCTGATCACAAGCAACTCGCGCGAGAAGCGGGCCGTCAGGGCAAGACCGACCGCGAAGTGCCCCAGCGGCTGTCACGTTTCCTGGATCCAGACCAGTCGGCGATTTCGCGGCGGGTCGATCTGAGTAGATTCCGACCCTGTCGCGGCAAGCAGTTTCTGGTACATCGGCGCGCTTTGCCTCATCGGCCGAAAAGACGAGGCTCGGAAAATGTTTGAGGCCATTCTCGAACGCCGCAATGCTTTCGGGCTCCTATCCGAGGACATTCACCCGGAGACCGGAGAGCTTTGGGGCAATTTCCCGCAAGCGTATTCGATGGCGGGGATCATCAACACGGC
>NZ_JBKQOT010000692.1:0-20036 GCF_052145395.1 Roseiarcus sp. | reverse complement strand
ACGGCGACCCGCATCTCGGCAACTACGCTGTCGCCTCTTCCGGAGAGGGCGCGGGGCGGACGGTCGAGGGGATCAATCTCTTCGACTATGGCTGCGTGCGCATCTTTCCGCCGCGCTTCGTCCTCGGAGTGGTCGAGCTCTATCGCGCGCTGAGGGAGAAGGACGAGGCGCGCCTGCGCGAAGCCTACGCGCTCTGGGGCTTTCCGGATCTCACCCGCGGCACCTTCGAGGCGATGAACATCTGGGCGCGCTTCATTTGCGGGCCGATTCTCGACGACCGCGTGCGCACGACGGCCGACGGCGTGAGCCCGTCCGAATACGGACGCAAGGAGATTGGCCAGGCGATGCGGGCGCTGCGCGCTGAAGGCGGCGGCCTTCTCATCCCGCGCGAGTTCGTCTTTCTCGAACGCGCCACCATCGGCCTCGGCGGCGCCTTCTTGCGCCTGCACGCGCGGCTCAACTTCCACCGCCTGTACGAAGACGCGATCGCCGACTTCGACGCCGACGTGGTCGCCAGGCGGCAGGCCGAAGGGTTGAAGGCGGTCGGGCTGGAGAAGTAAGGGCGTCGCGTCCGTCAGGACGCTCATCGACCGACGGCCTACGGAGCGGTTACAATTGACCGCGTCGGCGTCAACGCCGGCAGGCGCTCCTTGATAAGGTTCTGCGCGGCTCGCCTCAAAGGCGCCAGCCTGGGATCACACCACCCGAACACACGCCATGGGCACCTCTCTTCCTCCGCGCGCAGCCAGAGGCGCTCGGCCTCCGCCAGTTCGCCGAGGGCGATGAGCGCCGCGACCAAAAAGGCCGCCGAATGGCCGGTGGCGCGCGCCTTGATGGCCTCGATCGTCGTACGGGCGCGGGAGACCGCCCCAGCCTTCGCATAGGCGTAGGCGAGTTGGCCGAGCGCCATTCGACTGGGTTCCGTCGAAGCGGCCGCCCGCTCTGCGTAGGCGACCCCTTGGGCCGCATCGCCGCGCTCGCAGGCCGCCGCCGCACGCACCGACCAAAGGATGTCGATGTCGTTGCGGACATTCAGCGCGTCGCGGGCAAGCGCGTCGGCCTCGTCAATCTTGCCGTGGCAAAGCGTCAGCCAGGCGCGGAAAATGAGAAGCCCCCGCTCCAGCGGACTCAGCGCGAGAGCGGCCTCGACGTCGGCGAGCGCGCCCTTGAGATCGCGACGATCGACTCGAAGCCATGCGCGGTAATAGAAGCTCAGCCACTCCGGCCTCATCCGGATCGCTTCGTCGATCCGCCCGCCGCCCTGTTCGGTGCGGCTGCAGAGCATCGCGAGCGACCAGCCGCTGGTGGCGAGCGCGCTGGCGCATCGCGGATCGGCGCCGAGCGCCTTTTCGCAGCACTCGGCGATCCCCGTCGCTGCGCAGCCCGGCGAGAGGTCGCCGAGGATCGCTTGGGTCGCAATGGCGTCCGCCATGAGCGTCCAGGCGGGCGCGTGGTCCGGATAGCGGGCCACGGTAAAGCGCAGCGCCTCGATAGCCCGCGCCAGGGCGTCAGGCGCGCGGGTCGCGGCGATTTCCCAGGCGGTGCGGACGAGCGTCGCGGCGACCGCCGGGTCGTGCGCGTCCTCGCCGTCGGTCTCCACGGGACAGGCAAGCTTGAGACTCTCGCCGTAGATCGTGCGGACGATATGGCTCCCGTCCGCGCCGAGCGCCTTGCGGAGCGAGCGGACGACGCGCGCAAGCGAGTCGTCGGAGGGCGCGTCATGGGTCCACAGCGCGGCGGCGATCGTCTCCTTCGGAACGATCGCCCCGGCGTCACGCAACAGAAGTTCGAGCAGGCCGCGCGCCTTTGGCTGCAAGGCGACGGCTTCGCCGTTCTGTTCGAGGCCGCGTTCGCAACTGAACTCGAACCCCGCGAACCTTGAGATCCTCCGACGCATCGCGCCTCCAAGCCCGGCTCAAGCGTGAACGAGGCACAATAAGCGGAGCGCAAGACTGCGCAACGTAAACGAAAAGACGACTGCGGCCGTCGCGGGCGAGCGCCGTATGACCTTATGCGAGTCATGAAGTCGAAGTCTCCGGCGGCCATCGCCTGAGTGAATCAGGTCCCGATGACAGCTCGGGTCTGCCTCCCGGCCGTCGTCAGCCGTCGGCGCGGAGCGGCCGCAGCCGCGGGTCGCACCAGGCGAAGGCTCGCCATGGACAGCACCGCGCTTTGGCGCGCTCAATCAGCCGCCGGGCTCCGGTCAGTTCCCCGAGGGCCACGAGCGGCGCGGCGAGATAGGCAGGCGCGTAACCATCCGGGCCCGGGATCACGAGTTCGAGCGTCTTCCGGGCTTTGCCCGCCTGTCCCGCCTCGGCGTAGGCATAGCAAAGCTGACTGAGCGTGAACCGGTCCTTCCGCGCGATCTCCGCAGCGCGTTCGGCATAGGCGAGGGCGCGCTGCGCCTGTCCGTCGGCGCCGAGCGCGATGGAGCGCATCACGAGGAGCGTGTCCGCGTCGGGCCTCACTTTCACCGCCTTGTTCGCCAGCAGATCGGCGACGGCCGTCTCCCCCCTGCACAGTCTCAACCAGACGTGCATCGTCAGCAGCGCGCGCTCAAGCGGATGGGCGGCGAACGCGACCTCGATATCCGCCAGCGCGTCGGTCAGATCCCTGTCGAGGCAACGGACCCAGGCGCGGTAGTATCGGATCAGATAAGAGTCGGGCGCCATGGCGACCGCCTGATCCAGCCGCTTTTGTCCTTCGGCCAGACGGCCGGAGAGCGCGCCGAGCGACCACCCTGAGACCGCGAGCGCGCCAGCGTCGCGGGGATCCAGCTTGAGCGCCTTGCCGCAAGCCTCGCCGATCTCCAAAACCGCCGCTTCAGGGGCGACGGCGCCGCGCATGGCCTGCACGGCGATGCAGTCCGCCATCAGGACCCAAGCCGAGGCGAAGTCCGGGTCGAGGCCGATGGCGAAGCGCAACGTCTCCTTGGCCTCAGCGACTGCGGCGGACGTGCGGCCGGCCGCGACTTCGCGGACTGTGCGCAGCATGTCGACGCCGGCCGCGTGGCCGGGAAGCGGTTCGGCGTCGGCCTCCTCGATCGGGCAGGTCAGCTGCACGCCATTTCCGTAGACCGTCCTCACAACGTCGACGCCGGCGTTTTTCAGCGCCTTGCGCAACATGTGGACGATGCGCGCGAGCGACTCGTCGGAGATCGCCTCCGTCGGCCAGAGGGCCGCGGCGATCGCCCCCTTGGAGACGGTCGCTCCCTGCGCCCTGAGCAGCAACTCGAGCAGACCACGTACCTTGGGCTGCAAGGCGACGGACGCTCCGCTGGACTGGAGACCACACTCGGTCGAGTATTCGAGATCCGCAAACCGCCAGATCCGATCCATTGTACTTTGTTGCTCCGATTCGCGTGACGCAAAACACCGTGGCCTTGCTGTGCTCGTTTGCCTTCATCGTGCGAGCGGTCAACTGATTTCGCGTTAACTCCTTAGCCGATCCCCAATAATTCTTGGAGTGCGTCACGTTCGCGCAGGCCCGAATGGATGCGGCGCCTAAAGATCAAGATTGGATCAGGATCGGACGGCTCATTTTGAGTAGGCAGAGCGGGCCGACGCTTTCACGTTGACGGCCTTGGGGGCGGTCCGCCCGCTGTCGCGCTCCGGCGGACGGCAGGCGGACCTGCACCACGCTTTGCGTCGTCGAGGGGCCGAGGGGGATGGCATTGCGAAACGGAAACACAGACACTCCGCCGCGCGGGATGAGCGTATCAGCCGCGATCGCTTGGCTTAGCAGCCGGCATGGAGACGATAAGGCGCGCCGCCTGGCTCGGCTGGAACAGCAGAGGGCGCGCCGGGCGCGGTCCCGGAAGCGCTTCAATTTTTGGGCGGTCGTGGCGGCTGAGCTGGATGGCGGCGCTCGCCTCGTCAGCCACAAGGCCTTCGACAATTTCGTTTTCGGCGCGGGCAGGGTCGAGCACAGGGCGGCGTTTCTCGAAGCGGCGACCATGCCGCTCGCCATCGAGGTCCGCGCCGGCCGACCGGCAAAGTCGGCGCGGCTCGACTTCCTGTGCGAAGCCGTGGGCGCGACGAACTAGGGAGCGACACGCATGCAGGAAACCGGGGACGACGGCGCTCCGGAGGAGATCGACGACGCCATTGCTGAAGCTCACCGAGGCCGATTGGGGTCCGGTCAGGATTACCCCGCTACGCCCGACGAGGGGCGCAGGCTCACCCGCGCTTTCATCAGAATTGAGCAGCCAAACGTCCGCGAATTGGTCCTGCGCATGGTCGAATTTCTGTCGGCCCTGTGATCCGCGAGAGCCGATTGCGTTGGGGCCGAGGCGCAATTGCAGCCGCGCTCGCTGAGCAAGGCTTGGCTAGCTCCAGTTCGTCCAGCGCGGCGCGACGGCGTAGTTGAGCTGGATGAGGATGATCAGAGCGACGCCGAGCGGCGGGCTGAAAAGCCCGGCGAGCGCTCCGAGCGCGTACAGGGACTGGCCGACGACGATGCGCCTCTTGACGGCGCGCGAGGCTTCGCCCGCGGCGTCCTCGCGGATCAGCTTCGCCCGTTCGGCGTAGGCCCAGGCCGCATAGAGCGTCGCGCCGAGCAGAAAGATATTCGCCCAGTAAATGACAAACGCAGTGCGGTAGGTCAGGAAGTCGGCGAGCAGCCGGGTCGAGAACGGCAAGACGGTGACGACGGCCAGAAACACGAAATGGAGCCAGGCCAGATTGCGGTTCGACCGTTCGAGCCGGCTGAGCTGAGTCTGCTGGCCGAGCCAGAAGATGCCGAGCGTCAACAGGCTGAGCAGCCAGGGCAGAAGCCGCGGCGCCGAGCCCGCGAGCGCGGCCAGAAGCTCTCCGTCGGAGTGGATGTCAGCGGGTTCGGGCCCATGAAAGTCGAGCACGAGCACGGTCAGGGCGAAGGCGAACACGCCGTCGCTCAGGGCGGCAATCCGCCCGACGTCGCCGCCGGCGATCCGGTTGTAAGGAACAACCATGGGCGCAAGCATGGCAAGCCGCGCCGCGGCCGGTCAATCCGTTCACTCCTCCGGCAGCACGCCCTTCTTGAAGATGAAGCAGCCGTAGTGGCGGCGCTCGCCGGTCACCAGGATCGCGAACGCCTCCGCGGCGCGGTCGTAGAAGGCGAAACGCTCGACGCCGACGAGCGGCTGGCGCCGGCCCACCGCGCGGTCGACCGCCGCCTGCACCTCCTGCTGCACCGGCGGCACGGCGAGCGGGTCGCCGGTCACCTCCATCCGCATCGCCGGATCGGGCACGAAGGTGTCGAGCGGCATGACGGACAGCACGGCTTCGACCGCGCGGGCGGCCGATACGCCACCCATGACGATCGGCTGGCCGGTGACGGTCTGTGCGGCGGTCGAGGCCGCCGGGAAATTGGCGTCGACGATGGCGATCTCGTCGCCGTGGCCCATGCGGCGCAGCGCGTAAAGCAGGTCGGCGTCCAAGAGCGGATCGATTCCCCAGAGCATGATTGCCTCCCCGTTCAATGGCCTCGCGCGAACCTTACCCGGTTCGGGCTGGGGTGGGCAACATGGGGCGGGTCGCGGGCCGCGGGTCGGATGAGGTCAGCCCCCGCCAACCCCCGGATCAGGTCCGGAGGTCGCGTGGTCCTCCTCATCCGTGGCGCGGGGGATCGCCTGCAAGGAGGGGACGGGGGCCGGCGCCGGCTGCCGTCCGCCAGCCACCGTTCTTCTCGCCGGCTCCTTCACGAAGTCGAGCCGCCCCTTCGCGGTGAGCCGGACGAGCGCGCCGCCGACGTTGGCGGCGAGCGTCCGGCCCTTTTCCGCGGCCTCCCGGAGCCGAAGCGCCAGCGCCTCGATCTTCTCGAGCCCGATCCGGCCCTCGTCCCGGCCTCCGGCCTGCGCAATGCGGCGAACGAGGACGCGCTGGACGACGGCGATGGGCGCGGAGACGAGCGCGGCCGCGTCGATCGGGCCGTCGCCGAGCTCAGCCTCCGCCTTCGCCGCCATTTTCGCCAGCGCCTCGTCGGCCTCGGCGGCGCGGCGGGCGAGGCGGGCGAGGTTTTGGGCGTCGAGCCCCTCGTGGGCCAACTCCCCCATCAGCGCGCGCAGCCGCGTGCGGGCGTAGGCCGGGTCGTCATTGGACGGGTCCTCGACGAAGGGCAGCCCACGGGCGCGGCAGAAGGCGACGAGGTCGGCCTTGGCGATGTCGAGCAGGGGTCGCGCCAGCGTGACGCCGCAGCGCTCGGTCGTCGCCGCCATGGCCGCGAGGCCCGCGACGCCCGAGCCGCGCAGCAGGCGGAAGAGCACCGTCTCGGCCTGGTCGTCGAGGTGGTGGGCGGTCGCGATCGCGTCGGCGCCGATCGCCTTGGCGTGTTCGGCGAGGAGCCGGTAGCGCGTCTCGCGCGCCCGCTCCTGGACGCGGGTCGAGGGCTTCGGACCCGTCCAGACGAGCGTTTCGTGCGGGACGCCGAGCCTAGCGCTCAGGCGCGCGACGTCCGCCGCCTCCCTCCCGCTCTCGGGACGCAGCCGGTGATCGACGGTGGCGACGAAGATCCGCGCGCCGCGCCGACGGGCCCATTCGGAAGCCATGACGAGGAGCGCCGTCGAGTCCGGCCCTCCGGAGACGGCGATCAGCGTCGCCGTCGCGCTCGCGAGCGGCGCCATGAGCGCGTCGATCCGCGCCTCGTCGAGAGGCTCGGCGCCCGCCGCGCTCAACAGTGGTTCTTCGCCGTTTCGCGGTCGGCGAGGCGCTTCACCGAAGCCGTCGCGTTGGGATAGCGCCGGCCGAATTCTGCGAAGGTGGCGCAGGCCTGGTCCTTGTTGCCGAGCGCGGCGAGCGTCTGGCCGAGCCGGACCATGCTTTCGGGCGCGCGGCTCGACTTGGCGTAGTTGGTCGTGACCTTGAGGTATTGCTCGGCCGCCTCGCGCGGGCGCGAGCGCTGGAGATACGTCTCGCCGATATAGAACACGGCGTCGGGCGTCAGCCTGTGCCCGGGATTGGCGGTCATGAACGCCTTGAAGCCGTCCTCGGCCTCTTGGTACTGGCCGGTCTGGAAGGCCTGGACCGCGGCGTTGAACTCATCACGCGGCCCGTCGAGCATCGCCACCCCGCTGTTGACGATGGTCGGTCCGGTCGGGGCCGGCTGAACGGGCTGCGGCGACTTGCCGAGTTCGAGCGGGGCGCCGGCGGGCGGCGACGCCGGCGCGGGGCGGGCGAGCGGCGCGCTCGGCGTCGTCGCGCCCAGCGGCTGCGGCGCGCCGGGGGCGTTCGGCTCGGCGTTGGGGTCGAAGGCGTCGGACCGGCGCGGCTTCGGCGGCGCGCCGCCGTCAATCACCACCGGAGGAGCGAGCGCCGCCGCGGTCGAGGCGACCGCCGCCGGCGGCGCCGAAGCGGGGGGCGGCGCGCCCCCCGAGCGATCGCCGAAACGGAATTCGACGTCCTGCCGGAACTTCTGCAGCTGGTCCTCCAGCCGATGCTGGGCGTTCTCCAGTTCCTCGATGCGTCCGTTGGCCTGCCTGAGCTGCTCCTCGAGCCGGTTGACCTTGAGGACCAGCGCCGCGGCCTGGTCTTCCTCCTGCTCGACCGTCTGGCCGGGAACGTCGGCCGGCGGCGCGCTCTGCGCGCGCTGGCTGTGGAAGAAGTCGAAGCCCTGCGCCGAGGCCGGCGAGGCGGCGGCGCTTGCGGCGATGAGGACCGCTGTCACGCGCAGGAATGGGAAGGAACTCACGAGCGGCCTCTGCTGGAAATTGCGCCGTCAACTGCCCGGCGCGCCGTTCAGCACGGTCACGGCGCGGCGGTTCTGCGACCAGCAGGAGATGTCGTCGCACACGGCGACCGGGCGCTCCTTGCCGTAGCTGATCGTCTTCATGCGCGACGGGGACACGCCCTTGGCGGCGAGATAGTCGTGAACAGCCTGGGCGCGGCGCGCGCCGAGGGCGAAATTGTACTCGCGCGTGCCGCGCTCGTCGGCGTGGCCCTCGATCGTGAAGGTGTAGCGGTTGTACTGGTTGAGCCAGGCCGCCTGCTTGTCGAGGGTCGCCTGAGCGGTCGGCGAGAGGTCGGTCTGGTCAGTGTCGAAGAACACGCGGTCGCCGACGGTCTGGTTGAATTCCTGCACGCTGCCGGGGCCCGCGGCGCCGTAGCCCGCGCCTCCGGCGCCGGCGGCAAGATCGCTGTCGGCGTTGTTGCGCGCGCAGGCGCCCAGGCTGAGGCCGAGCGCCAGCACGCCAACGACCGCCAGCGTCATCCTCGATTGAACCGCAACCATGCAATGCTCCTGACCGACCCCCAACATCGGTCTTGCCTAGGCGCCGAAGCGTTAAGGCAAGGTTCCGGCAACCCTGGCGATTCCTTGCTGGCGTTGTGTGAATGCGCGAGGGGCGGCCAGCGGTTAACAGCCCTTTCATGGCCATATTGCGGCGCAAGACGCCTTGCCTTGGACGCGTTTGGGGGCCATGCTCACGAAGCCGTGAACACGGAATCCACGGGATTTTTTGGCCGGGCTCTCTCTTCATGAAACATCACCGGGTCAGGCGGACGGCGCTCGTTGCGCTGGCGATGGCCTTTTTGGCGGCCGCATGGGCGTGGGACGGCCTCGCGGCGATCGGCCGCCGGGTCTCCGCTCTGATCCCTTGGGAGCGGTTCAAGGCGGCCTTCGCCGCCGTCATCGACCGGCTGCCGGCGCCGCTCGTGCTGCTCGTCTTCCTGGTGCCGTTCCTGATCGTCGAGCCGCTTCTGGTCGTGGCGACGATTGCCGTCGCCATGGGCTACGTCTTCTGGGGCGCGGTCGCCTGGATCGGGCTGAAGATGCTAGCGATCGCCGTCCTTCCCGCGATCTTCGACCTGACAAAGCACCGCCTGATGACCATGCCCTGGTTCGTCTGGGCTTTCGACAAGCTCATGGCGTTCCACCATTACGCCGACCGGATCGTCGCGCCCTACAAGGATGCGGCCAAGGCGATCATGCGCAAGTGGCGCCAGAAGGCCGCGACGCTCATGCGGCGCACCCCCGGGATCGCACAGTTGGCGGCGCGCTTCGCCACGCGCTTCTCCCGCCGTCGCGCCGCCGGCGGCCGAGCTTCGCTCAATCCTGGCGAGTGACAGGGGGGCGGAGCGGCCGGCGCCACGGCTCTCCACGCAAAAGAACGGGCTGCGCCTCCAGTTGCCATCCGACCCGCCACGCGAACTCGAAATAAGAATTTGCCTCGACGGGGCCTGAACTTGACATCCGCGACCGCCGGGACCAAATTCCGGTTCCTACACGAGGGGCGCCCGGAACCGGGCTGAGACGGCGTAGAAGCCGAACCCTTTGAACCTGATCCGGGTCATGCCGGCGAAGGGACGTGGTGGACCTCCGATAAAAAGGCCGCCCAATCCCTCCGTCATGAACGACGCGAGGAGACGGCCATGAACGAGATTCCGAAATTCGCTGCGCCGCAGACCGTCACCACCGGGCCGATCGCGGGATCCCGAAAAGTCTACGCCTCGCCGAAGGACCGCCCCGACCTCAAAATTCCGTTCCGCGAGATCGCGCTCTCCGATCCGAACGAGCCGCCGGTGCGCGTGTACGACCCGTCCGGCCCCTATACCGAGAGCGAGGCGCGCATCGACCTGTCGGAGGGCCTCGGCCCGGTGCGCGAGGCCTGGATCGCCGCGCGCGGCTACCCGACCGCGGAAGGGCGCGCCATCAAGCCGGAAGACAACGGCAACGTCGGCGACGACCGCCTTGCGCCGCTCTGCCCGGCGACCCGGACGCTCCGCGCAGGCCGCCCCGGCCAGCTCGTCACCCAGTTCGAGTTCGCCCGCGCCGGGATCGTCACCGAGGAGATGATCTATGTCGCCCATCGCGAGAACCTCGCGCGCGAGGCGGCGGTCGAGGACGCCAGGGCGCACCTCGCCGACGGCGACAGCTTCGGGGCCGAGATCCCCGAATTCGTGACGCCGGAGTTCGTGCGGGCCGAGATCGCGCGCGGCCGCGCCATCATCCCGGCCAACATCAACCACGTCGAGCTCGAGCCGATGGCGATCGGCCGAAATTTTTTGGTCAAGGTCAACGCCAACATCGGCAATTCGGCGGTGAGCTCCGGCGTCGCCGAAGAGGTCGAGAAGATGGTGTGGGCGATCCGCTGGGGCGCCGACACCGTCATGGACCTCTCGACGGGCCGCAACATCCACAACATCCGCTCCTGGATCGTGCGCAACTCGCCGGTGCCGATCGGCACGGTGCCGATCTACCAGGCGCTCGAAAAAGTCGGCGGCGATCCGCTGAAGCTCGACTGGGAGGTGTTCAAGGACACGCTGATCGAGCAGGCCGAGCAGGGCGTCGACTATTTCACCATCCACGCCGGCGTGCGGCTCGCCTACGTGCCGCTGACAGCCAAGCGCGTCACCGGCATCGTCTCGCGCGGCGGCTCGATCATGGCGCGCTGGTGCCTCGCGGGACACCGCGAGAGCTTCCTCTACGAGCGGTTCGGCGACATCTGCGACATCATGCGCAAGTACGACGTGTCGTTCTCGCTCGGCGATGGCTTGCGGCCCGGCTCCAACGCCGACGCTAACGATGCGGCGCAATTCGCCGAGCTCGAGACGCTGGGCGAACTGACCAAAATCGCCTGGGACAAGGGCTGCCAGGTGATGATCGAGGGCCCCGGCCACGTGCCGATGCATAAGATCAAGGTCAACATGGAGAAGCAGCTTCGCGAATGCGGCGAGGCGCCGTTCTATACCCTCGGTCCGCTCGTCACCGATATTGCCCCCGGCTACGACCACATCACCTCGGGGATCGGCGCGGCGATGATCGGCTGGTTCGGCACGGCGATGCTCTGCTACGTCACGCCGAAGGAGCACCTCGGCCTGCCCGACCGCGAGGACGTCAAGACCGGCGTCATCACTTACCGCATCGCGGCGCATGCGGCCGATCTCGCCAAGGGCCATCCGGCCGCGCGCATTCGCGACGACGCCATCTCCCGCGCCCGCTTCGACTTTCGCTGGCAGGATCAGTTCAACCTGTCGCTCGATCCGGACACGGCGCAGAAATTCCACGACGAGACCCTGCCGAAGGATTCTCACAAGGTCGCGCATTTCTGCTCGATGTGCGGGCCGAAATTCTGCTCGATGAAGATCACCAAGGACCTTCGCGCCGAAGCGGAAGCAATGGCCGGCATGGCCGAGAAGTCGCGCGAGTTCGTTCAGGGCGGCGGCGCGCTCTACGTGGACGCCGCGGAGTAGGCTCATGCGCGCCACTGTGGTCGGCGCTGGCGTCGTCGGCCTCGCGACTGCGACGGCGCTCGCCGAGCGCGGCGCGAAGGTGACGCTGATCGAGCGCGCGGAAAACCTCAGCGCCAGCGCCTCGTGGCTCGCCGGCGGCATGCTCGCGCCGTTCTGCGAGGGCGAGAGCGCCCCGCCTTCGGTCGTCGAACTCGGCCGGCGGGCGATCGACTGGTGGGCGGCCCGCGCGCCCGGCGTCGTGCGCGAGGGAACGCTCGTCGTCGCGCCGCCGCGGGACGTCGGCGAGATCGAGCGCTTCGCCGCTCGCACCGCAAGATGGGAGCGCGTGGACGAAGCGCGCATCGCCGCGCTTGAGCCGGACCTCGCCGGACGCTTTCACAAGGGGCTGTTCTTCAGGGACGAAGGCCACATCGATCCGCGCGCGGCGCTTCAGGCGCTCGCCGAACGGTTGCGGGCGCGCGGCGCAGAGATTCATTTCGGCTCGGACGGCGAGCGCCTCGGGGCCGGAGTCGTTGTCGACTGTCGCGGCTTTGCGGCGCGTCCGCACCTGCCCGAATTGCGCGGTGTACGCGGCGAGATGATGCGGGTGCGGTCGCGCGACGTGCGTCTGACGCGCACGGTGCGCCTCTTGCATCCGCGCTTTCCGCTCTACGTCGTGCCGCGGAGCGAGGGCGAAGCCATGATCGGCGCGACCATGATCGAGAGCGGCAATAAGGGCGCCGTCGCGGTGCGCTCGGCGCTCGAGCTTCTCACCGCGGTCTACGCGCTTCATCCGGCCTTCGGCGAAGCGGAGATTGTCGAGATGAGCGGGGGGGTGCGGCCGGCCTACCCGGACAACGCGCCGCGCATCGAGGAGCGCGAGGGTCGCATTTTCGTCAACGGCTTCTACCGCCACGGCTTCTTGCTCGCGCCTGCCTTCGCCGAGCGCGCCGCCGCGCTGGCGTTCGAGCGGACGAAGGAACACGTATGAGGCTCGTGATCAACGGAGAGGCGCGCGAGGTCGAAGCGATGACGCTCGCCGCGGCGCTCGAATCGCTCGACTACGGCGAGGCGAAGGTCGCGACCGCCCTCAACGGCGAATTCGTTCCGGCGCGGGCGCGGGCGACAACGCCGGTGAACGACGGCGACCGGATCGAGATTCTCGCGCCGCGGCAGGGAGGGTGAGGTGTTGAGGCGGAGCGCAGGGCGACGCAGCCCCACGATATTCTGGATCGCCGCTTCGCTCCTCGCGAAGACGCCAATCGACCAAGGGACATGTCCGTGACTCGCCTTTCCAATTTTGCCCCCTACGGCGTCGCCTTGCGCTCGCGGCTCATGCTCGGCACCTCGCAATATCCCTCCCCGGCGATCCTCGCCGAGGCGGTCAGCGCGAGCGGCGCAGAAGTGGTCACGGTGTCGCTCAGGCGCGAGTCGGCGCGGCTCAAGGAGGGGCAGGATTTCTGGCGGCTCATCCGCGACATCGGCGTCCGCGTGCTGCCCAACACCGCCGGCTGCTACAGCGTCAAGGAGGCGGTGACGACCGCTCAGATGGCGCGGGAGGTTTTTGGCGCGTCCTGGCTCAAGCTCGAGGTGATCGGCGACGCCGACACGCTGCAGCCCGACGTGTTCGGCCTCGTCGAGGCGGCGCGGATTCTCTCGGACGACGGCTTCGAGGTGTTCCCCTACACCACCGAGGACCTCGTCGTCGCCGAGCGGCTCCTCGAAGCCGGCTGCAAGGTGCTGATGCCCTGGGGTTCGCCGATCGGCTCGGGGCAGGGGCTCAACAACGTGTTCGGCCTCAGGGCGCTGCGCGCCCATTTCCCGGATACGCCACTGATCGTCGACGCGGGGCTCGGCCTGCCGTCGCACGCCGCGGCGGCGATGGAGCTTGGGTTCGACGGCGTCCTGCTCAACACCGCGGTCGCCAAGGCCGGCGATCCGGTCGCCATGGCGCGCGCCTTCGGCCAAGCGGTGGAGGCCGGCCGCGCGGCCTTCCTCGCCGGACCCATGCCGCCGCGCGACATGGCCGCGCCCTCGACCCCTGTCATCGGAAAGGCCATCTTGTCGTGACCCTCAACCTTAAGGCCTCTCCCAGCGGGACAGAGAGGAAGCTCGACCCTTTCTATCCGATCGTCGACAGCGCCGCGTGGGTCGCACGGCTCCTCGGCGCCGGCGCCCTCCTCATCCAGCTTCGGATGAAAAACAAGGACGAGGCGACGGTCGGCCGCGAGACGCGCGAGGCGCTCGCCCTGTGCCGCAAGGCCAACGCGAAGCTCGTCGTCAACGACTATTGGCGCATCGCTGTCGCCGAGGGCGCGGAATGGGTGCATCTCGGGCAGGAGGACCTCGACACCGCGGACCTCGCGGCGATCCGCAAGGCCGGCCTCAGGCTCGGCGTTTCGACACATGACGAGGCGGAGCTTCAGCGCGGCCTTGCGGCCGATCCCGACTACGTCGCGCTCGGCCCGATCTTCCCGACGATCTCCAAGGAGATGGCGTTCGTTCCGCAGGGGCTCAGGAAGATCGCGGAATGGAAGCGGCGCGTCGGCCCGCTGCCGCTGTGCGCCATCGGCGGCCTCGACCTCGAACGGGCGAAGCTCTGCCTTGCCGCCGGCGCCGACATCGTCTCCGTCATCTCCGACATCACGCTCAACGCCGATCCGGAGGCGCGCGCGCGGCAGTGGATCGCGGCGACGCGGCGCGCGTGACGCAGCGAACGCCGATCGCGCTGACGATCGCCGGCTCCGACTCGGGCGGCGGCGCCGGAGTCCAGGCCGACCTGAAAACCTTCGCGGCGCTCGGCGTCTACGGCGCGAGCGCGATCACCGCGCTGACCGCCCAGAACACGCTCGGCGTCCGCGCGATCCACGCCGTCCCGCCGAAGATCGTGCGCGCGGAGATCAATGCGGTTATGGACGATTTTTACGTCGCCGCGATCAAGATCGGCATGCTGGCGAACGCTGCGATCGTGGAGGCGGTGGCGGATGCGCTCGGCTTCCCCCATTTCCCACGGGGAGAAGGGAGACCCTTCATCGTCTACGACCCCGTCCTCGCCGCCTCGTCGGGCGAGGCGCTCGCCGGTGGGGGGGTTGTCGAAGCGATCCGCGCAAAGCTGCTGCCGCTCGTCGACTGCCTGACGCCCAACCTCCCCGAGGCGGCGCGGCTTCTCGACGACCCGGCCGCCCCAAACGAGGCCGACATGGCCCGGCAGGGGCGGGCGATTCTGGCCCTGGGTCCCCGCGCCGTGCTGGTGAAGGGCGGCCATCTCGACGGCGGGGAGGCGGTCGACCTTCTCGTCACCGCCGAGAGCGTTGTTCGCTTCGCCGCGCCGAAGATCGCCTCGCCGAACACGCACGGCACCGGCTGCACGCTGTCGGCCGCGATCGCGGCCTATGTCGTCCGCGGGCTGCCGCTCGTGGAGGCCGTCGCCGCCGGCAAATTTTTCGTATCCGCAGCGATCGAGCGCGCTGTCTTGGCGCGGCTCGGCGCCGGCGCAGGGCCGCTGCTGCAAACGCCTCTATTTGCGCCGTCGGACCCTGGCTGGCAGGGTCGGGGCCGATGACGCTCGCGCCGCTCCTTCGAGCCTCGCCGTCGATCCAAATTCACGCCACTCTCGCCTTTGCCGCGCTCGCCGTCGGGGTGGCGGGCGTCGCGCTCTTTATCCACACCATCCGGACGTGGGGCTCGTGGAGTCCGATCCACCTTTTGTCGCTCTTCACGCTGGCGGCTGTGCCGCTGGCCGCGCTGGCCGCGCGGCGCGGAGATGTCGGGCGCCACCGTTCGGCGATGATCTGGCTCTATCGCCTCGCACTGGTGGTCGCCGGCCCCTCTGGCCCGGGCGGATCGTGCACGCCGTCGTGTTCGGGCCGTGAATCTTCGCTCGCGCGCCGGCGGCCTCCATCCTCATTCGCTGGCCGCGGCGATTTCCTCCAGCGCGGCGTTACGTTACCTTAAGCTCGCAAGTAGGGTGGCTGATGGCGGACGAAGAGCGCAGTTTCTTTGAATCCCTTCCGGTCCTGAAGGACTTCGCCGCCGCGGTGAAGGTGGAGAATTATCGCCCGCTGCCCGACGACTGGGTGCTGGGCTTCGCCGATGTCGTGGGCTCGACCAAGGCGATCGCGGAGGGCCGGTACAAACCGGTGAACTTCGTCGGCGCCGCCGTCATCGCGGGAGTCTCGAATGCACTGAACCGCAGGCCGTTCCCCTTCGTGTTCGGCGGAGACGGGGCGAGCTTCGCGGCGCATCCGGCCGACAAGGCGGTCGCCGCCGAGGCCCTCGCGCGAATCGCGGCCTTCGCCAAGGCCGAATTCGACTTCGATCTGCGAACCGCGATGATTCCGGTGGCCGAAGTGCGCAAGGCCGGCCGCGACGTGCGGGTGGCGCGATTCGCCGCGTCCGAGGCCTGCCTTTATGCGATGTTCGCGGGCGGCGGCATGACATGGTTCGAGCAGCAGGCGAAAGCGGGCGCCTACGCCCTTCCGCCGGCCGCGCCCGATGCGCGTCCCGACCTGACCGGCCTCTCCTGCCGGTGGGGCGTCGCGCCGGCCAAGCGCGGCGTCGTGGTCTCCCTGATCGTCGCGCCGCGCGGAGAGGATCCACGCTATTCCGCGCTCGTCGAGGAGATCGTCGGGCTTGCGGCGGAGGCGAGCGAGTCGGGGCGGCCGGTAACGCTCGACATGCTGGGCGCCGGCGACCCGGGCGTTTCGATCGCGCTCGAATCGTCGGCGATCAAGGCGTCCGGCGTGTCGGCGCTCAGGGCCCGGTTCACGGCTGCGGCGAATTACGCGCTCGGCTACGTGTTCTTCAAATTCAAGCTCAAGGCGGGCGAGGCCGACGGCGCGCGCTTCGCGGCCGAGGCCGCGGCCAACGCGGACTTCCGCAAGTTCGACGACAGCCTGCGCATGACGATCGACTGCTCACCGCGCTTCGCCGACAAGCTCGAGGCGAGACTCGCCGCCGCGGACGACTACGCCGATTGGGGGCTCTACCGGCAGCGATCGGCGCAGATCACCTGCTTCGTGCCCTCGATCGCCGACCGGGGCCACGTTCATTTCGTCGACGGCGCGGAAGGCGGCTACACGATGGCGGCGAGCGCGATGAAGGCGCGGCGGCTCCTGAAGGCCGAGGCGGCGTAGCCTGGCCCGACGCGCGCCCCCCGTGGATATCGCATTCTGCGCCCTCACGCCCGAGGCCGCGATTTGCTAGCGTTCCGGGCATGGATGCGTCGACTGTAACCCCGAGCCCCGAAACCGCGCCGGCGCGGCTCACGCCGATGATGGCGCAGTATTTCGAGATCAAGGCGTCCAATCCGGACTGCCTCTTGTTCTACCGGATGGGCGACTTCTACGAGCTGTTCTTCGACGACGCGGAAGTCGCCAGCCGCGCGCTCGGCATCGTGCTGACCAAGCGCGGCAAGCACGAAGGCGAGGACATCCGCATGTGCGGCGTGCCGATCGAGCGCGCCGACGACTACCTCAACCGCCTGATCGCGCTCGGCCATCGCGTCGCCGTCTGCGAACAGCTCGAAGACCCGGCGGAGGCGAAAAAGCGCGGCGGAAAATCCGTGGTGAGGCGTGACGTTGTGCGACTCGTCACGCCCGGCACGATCACCGAAGAGCGGCTGCTCGAACCCGGCCGCGCGCGCCTCCTCGTCGCCGTGCAGCGGACGCGGGGCGCCGATGCGCGCTGGACCTTTGGGCTCGCCGCGCTCGACCTCTCGACCGGCGCCTTCTCACTTTCGGAAACGGACGAGGCCGGGATCGCCGCCGAAATCGCGCGGCTCGAACCGTCCGAGATCGTGGCGGCGCAGTCCGTTTGCGACGAACCGACCTTCGCCAGGCTGATCGCCGACCTCCGCGCGCCCACGACGCCGATGGCGCGCGAGGCGGGCGACGGAGCGGCCGCCGCGCTCCGGGTGTGCGAGTTCTACGGCGTCGAGACCCTGGATGGCTTCGGCGCCTTCTCCCGCGCCGAGATCGCCGCTGCGGCGCTGGCGCTCGCTTACGTCAAGCGCACGCAACTCGAAGCGAGGCCGGCGCTCTCGCCGCCGACGCGCAAGGCGCGCGGCGCGAGCCTCGAAATCGACCCGGCAACCCGCGCCAACCTCGAACTGACGCGGACGCTCGGCGGCCAGCGTGAGGGCTCGCTGCTCGCGACCATCGATCTCACCGTCACGCCGGCGGGCGCGCGGCTTCTCGCCGAGCGGCTCGCAAGCCCGCTGACCGACCCCGCCGCGATCAACGAGCGGCTCGACTCGCTCGACTTCTTGATCGAGGCCGCGCCGACGCGCGACGCGCTGCGCCGCGAGCTTTCCGGCGCGCCGGACTTTCTCCGCTCGCTGTCGAGGCTCAGCCTCGATCGCGCCGGCCCGCGCGATCTCGCCTCCGTCCGCGACGGCCTCGCGGCGGCCGGGGCGCTCGCCCGCATTCTGGGGTCGGCCGAGGCGCTGCCGCCCGAGCTCCTCAGCGCCTATTCGGCGCTTCGGGCGGACTGCGGCGCCTTGCATGCCGACCTCGCGAAAACGCTCGCCGACGACCTGCCGCTCGTCAAGCGCGACGGCGGCTTCGTCCGGGCCGGCAGCCTGCCGCCGCTCGACGAGGCGCGCGCGCTCCGCGACGAGAGCCGGCGCGTGATCGCCGACATGCAGGCCGCTTACGCCGAGGAAACAAGCGTCCGGCAGCTGAAAATCCGGCACAACAACTTCCTCGGCTATTACATCGAGACGCCGCAGGCGCAGGGCGAGGCGCTCCTGAAGGCGCCCCTCAATGCGACCTTTATCCATCGCCAGACCATGGCCGGGGCGCTGCGCTTCACCACCAACGCCCTGGTCGAGCTCGAGGCGAAGATCGCCTCGGCCGCCGACCGGGCGCTCGCGCTGGAGCTCGACGCCTTCGAGCGGCTGCGTCAGGCCTCACTCGCCGAGGGCGAGCGCCTCAGGGCCTTCGGCGGAGCGGTCGCCGAAGTCGATGTCGCCGCAGCGCTCGCGGAACTCGCGGTTAAACGCGACTGGACGCGGCCGGTCGTCGATTCCTCGCTCGCCTTCCGCATCGAGGGCGGCCGCCATCCGGTGGTCGAGGCGGCGCTGAAGAGCGCAGGCGAGCCCTTCGTCGCCAACGACTGCGACCTTTCCGGAGACGCCGCCGACGGCGGCCGGATCGACGTCGTCACCGGCCCAAACATGGCCGGCAAGTCCACCTATCTGCGCCAGAACGCGCTGATCGCGCTGATCGCCCAGATGGGGTCCTACGTTCCAGCGGGCCGCGCCCATGTCGGCGTGGTCGACCGGCTCTTTTCCCGCGTCGGCGCCGCCGACGACCTTGCCCGCGGGCGCTCGACCTTCATGGTCGAGATGGTCGAGACGGCGGCGATCCTCAATAAGGCGAGCCCACGCTCGCAGGTCATTCTGGACGAGATCGGGCGCGGCACCGCGACCTTCGACGGCCTCTCGATCGCCTACGCTTGCGTCGAGCACCTGAACGCGGTCAACCGCTCGCGCGCCCTGTTCGCCACCCATTTCCACGAGCTGACCCAGCTCGCCGAGACCCTGCCGCGGATCGTCAACCTCACCATGCGGGTCAGCGAGTTCAAGGGCAGTCTTGTGTTCCTGCACGAGGTCATGCCCGGGGCGGCGGACCGCTCCTACGGCATCCAGGTCGCGAAGCTCGCGGGCCTTCCGGCCTCCGTCGTGCGCCGGGCGCGAAAAGTGCTGGCCGACCTCGAGGCGTCGCGGCCGAGCGGGACGCTCGATTCCCTGCCGCTGTTCTCCTACGAGCCGCACGAGCCGGCGCCGCCCCCGCCGCCTCGGCGCGACGAATTGCACGAGGCGCTCGCCGCGCTCGAACCCGACGACCTGAGCCCGCGCGAGGCGCACGCGGCGCTCTATCAGTTGAAGCGGCTCTTGGACGACAAGCGCTGACCCTCCCCTTCCCCAGCGGAGCGGGGGAAGGGTATGCATGGCTACGCCCGTCGGCCGGAGCCCTCATGACCAGCCCGCAGATCCTGATCGCCACGCTCGTCGCCGCCTATCTCTATGTCGTCACCCCCGGGCCGGCGTTCCTCGCGCTCTTCACCCTCGCCGCCTCGCGCGGGCGGAAATCCGGCGCCTGGTTCATCTGCGGCCACCTGATCGGTGATGTGGTCTGGGGGGCGCTGGCGGTTGCGGCGCTTGTCGGCGCTAACCGGCTGGGTCCGACCCTTTTCGAGGCGCTCGGCTTCGCCTGCGGGCTCTATCTCGTCTACCTTGGCGTCCGCGCCCTGATGACTCGCAAGGATGCGCTGCCGAGGACGATCGGCGCCGAGCGGCCGCTCGCGACCGGCATGGCCTTCGGCCTCACCAATCCCAAGTCCTATCCCGTCGCGCTGGCGATGTTTTCGGCCATCGTCGCGCCCTATATCGGCGCGCTGAAAGCCGCCGATGCGCCGCAGATGTTCGTCGCGGCTTTCCTGGGCTTCCTGCTCGCGGACGCGACGCTCATTTTCACCGCGGGGCTCCCAGCGGTGCGAAAATTCTTCCTCACCCACGGCGTCGCGGTAACGCGGGTCGTCGGCGTCATCTTCATTGTGTTCGGCGCCCGCTCGATCGTCGACGCCGCCCAAGGGGCGATGCGGAAGACGGCTTAAGGTCTGAGGCCTCGCCCTCGCACGCATTCTGGTTAGGTTTATCGGAACCCACGCCGACTACGACCGTACCGACCCGGAGATTGTGTCATGGCGAGGACGATAGTCCGTGCGCTCCGAAGCCGATTAAGAGGCGGCGCTCGAGGAAATCGAAGCGTACCTCGAAGACGAGCCCTAACCGGGCGCCCCAGAGGCCGACCGCTTCGACCTTCCAGTTAGGCCGAACTTCCGGGACAATTGAGCGCAACTCATTGATGGGACTCGATATTGAGATCG
>NZ_JBKQOT010000691.1:0-2784 GCF_052145395.1 Roseiarcus sp. | reverse complement strand
CAACTATCTGCGCTGGTTCCACCTCACCGGGATCGGGCGCTCCCCGACACCCAGCGCCTGCCTGAATGCCGCCATCGGCCCCCAGATCAGAGCGGCCATGCCTATTTAACGCTAATTGAGCCAAAATGATTGAGGAAGCCGACGAAAATGACGACCAGCAGGATGGCGATCAGAGCCACAAGGAGCCAGTGGGATACGGCAAGGCCAGCGCGAATCATCGCCAATTCGCTGAGGAACAATGCAAAGGGCGGCGCGCCCGTGATTGCGACGGCGCCCGCGAGCCACAGACCGCCGAGAACGGGATAGTTCTGGCCGACCAGGTGAATGCTCGGAATGCGTTTTGTGCCATAGGCACGCATGATGCTGCCGGCGCCGAAGAACATCGCAGACTTGTTCAGCGAATGGTTAACCATGTGATAGAGTGCGCCCGCGACGCCAAGCGAACCTCCGAACCCGAAGCCGAGAGCGATCACGCCCATATGCTCGACGCTGGAATAGGCCATCAGGCGCTTCAGTCCGGATTGGCGGACGATGAAGAGGGCCGCGACGAAGAGCGAGAAGGCGCCCAACGCCACGAGCGCGCCTCGCGAGAGAGTTGAGGTTCCCGCCGCGTCCGCGACGGCGAGGTAGCGGACGATGCCGACCATCGCGGTATTGAGCAACGCGCCGGACAGCAGAGCCGACACGGGCGCAGGGCCTTCGCTATGAGCGTCGGGCAACCACGTATGCATAGGCGCCAAGCCAGCTTTTGTGCCGAAACCGATGAGCACAAGGAGGAAGGAGAGCGACGCGAGCGCCGGGTTCAGGCGGGGAGCGATCAGACGCAGCGCATCCCAGGTCATGTCGTACGTGGGCCCGAGAACGAATGTGCCGCTCCAATAAAACAGGATGGTCCCGAGCAGCGCCAGGCTGATTCCGGCCGAAACGATAATGATGTATTTCCAGGCGGCTTCGATGCTGGTCGCTTCGTGCTCGTAGGCGACTAGGAAGGTGCTGATGAGCGTCGTCACCTCGACCGCTATCCAATAGAGGCCGGCGTTGTTCATCATCGGGCCGATCAGCGTGCTGAGGGCGAAACCGGCAAACATGGCGTAGAAGCGATGAAGGCGCTCGGACCCACCCAGTAGGCGCATGTAACCGACAGCATAAATCGACGCCAGGAAGTACACGATCGCGGCGCATAGAATGGTCCAAACGCCAAGGCCGTCGATGACGACATATCCGTTCCAGAACGCGGTCGTTCTGACCGGAGAAATCAGCAATATCGCCATGATCGAAGCGAGCGAGATGGCGCTGGCGATCAGATTGATCATCTCCGCAGGCCGAGACCGTCCGATGACCAAAATGAGGACGATCGCGGTGGCAGGCGCTAGGACCATGGCGAGACTGAGCGACCCTATCGCGCTCATCAGCCCACCAATCGCTTGAGCTCAAGGGAACTCGTCGTTCCGACGTGGGTCAAAAGGTATCGAACAAGGACACCGAAGCACGCCACCACGACGAGAAGATCGAAGAGAATGACGATCTCGATGAGCAACGGCATACCCGGCACGAGGATTTGCGCCCCGAGGAACACTCCATTTTCCAGCACGAGGAGGCCAAGAATCTGACTGATGGCCTCATGCCGAACGGCGAGCATCTGGAAGCCGATGAGTTTCATCGACAGCATGACGGTGAGCGCGAGGACCGCGACCGTTCCCGCGAGGTTGAGGGCCGCCCCGATGCGGTAGGAAACTGCGAGCGCGAAAATCACAGCGAATGCGCCGATGACCAGGCTCGAGCTTGCCTGCAGGATGACGTGAACTTCGCGGCTGATCTTGAGCCGGCGAATGATCCGCAGGAGCAGATAGGGCAGTAGCAGACCTCGAAACGCAGCCGTGAGAATGGCCACGATATAGAGCTCGGAGTAGTTGCCGTAGAATCCGACCGCGGCCGACAGTAGCGCGATGAGCCACGACTGGGCCGCGAACGCATAGAGGTAATGCCGCAGCCAGCGTGAGCCGAGCATGACGAACGAAAGCAGTAAACTGCCGACCGCGAGGAGGCTGAACAACGACGCGGCAAGGGGATCGAGGTGCGCCGCAAGCATGGTGTCAGCTCAGTTGCGTGCCGACGATGGCGAGGATAGCGAGCAGGAACGATGCGGCGAGCGGCTCCTGATAGCGGTAGAACCGAAGGCGGGATTGGATCGTATCCACGACGACGACGACGCAGGCCACAACAAGGAATTTGGTGAGAAGCGCGACAATCGAGCCGGCGACGCCAAGGGGCGTGCCCCGGTAGGACAGCCCCCAGGGGAACAGCAGCACATTGGAAAAGATCGTGTAGAGGATGAACTGCTTCATCATCGACGCCCATTTCAGAATTGCGAGCATTGGGCCAGAATATTCGAGAATACGCGCCTCATCGATCATGTAGATTTCGATGTGAGTGTTTGAGTGGATGGGCAGGCGGTCGGTTTCGACCAGCAGCAGGACGAAGAAGGCGGCGACCAGAAAGAGGTGCGTTGGTCCCCAGTAGACGGAAGGCTCGGCCACGAGGAGGTGGTTGACGACGAAGGGCAGCATCGCTTTCGCGAGAAGCGTGATCCCGACGAAAACAAGAATCAGCGTTGGCTCGGCAAGGATGGTGACCATGACCGCCCGGCTGGAACCGATGCCGCCATACGCGCTCCGCGTTTCGAGGCCTGCGAGCGTGATCATGAAGGAACCGAGCGTTAGGATTAGGCCGCCGCCGAGGATGTCGCCCATGTCGGACAGCGGAAGGGGAAAGTTCGTCAGAACG
>NZ_JBKQOT010000690.1:0-16326 GCF_052145395.1 Roseiarcus sp. | reverse complement strand
TCGTCGATGTAGTAGACGTTGTATTTTCCGATGGTCGAAGCGTCGGCGCGTGATTTCGCCCGGTGATCGTTCTCGTTCAGATAGTCGATGTTGAACGATGCGCCGCTGAGAGTCTTGAATTCGTCCTTGGATTTCTCGAGAATTGTCAGACCGTCGCGCGGCTGCGCCAACACCCTGACGTCGTCCTTGCAAATGGCGTCTGCGTATGCCGGCGCCGCCATCACGCCGGAGATCAGACAAGCCGCCGCGCCCACGCATGCGGCGATGGCCAAATTCTTAACCATGGGCGTTCCTCGTTGTTTTGCTCTGTCAGCGGCCTTCCCGACGGGGAAGCCGCACCGCGGAGGCTAACCATAGGTCGGGGGAGCCGAATAGCGGCGCGCTTGCAGCGTTCCGATACAATTTTGCCGCGGTCTCATAGGCGCCGGCGCTCCCCGACCGCGACGGAGGCTTCAGACAACGACGCCCGTTCCGGGTCACCTCCACCCGAGCGCGGGCGCGACGTGGGTGAGGATCGCCTCGATCACATGCGCGTTGTAAGCGACGCCGAGTTGGTTGGGGACGGTGAGCAGCAGCGTGTCCGCCGCCGCGATCGCCTCGTCCTTCTTGAGTTCCTCGATGAGCTTGTCCGGCTCGGCGGCGTAGCCGCGGCCGAAGATGGCGCGCGTCTTCTCGTCGATGAAGCCGATCTGATCCTGCTCCGGTCGCCCGCTGCCGAAAGTGGCGCGGTCGCGGTCGTCGATGAGCGCGAAGACGCTGCGGCTGACCGAGACGCGCGGCTCGCGCGCGTGCCCCGCCTCTTTCCAGGCGTCGCGGTAGGCGCGGATCTGCTTGGCCTGCTGGATGTGGAATGGCTCGCCGGTCTCGTCGTCCTTGAGCGTCGAACTCTGCAGGTTCATGCCGAGCTTCGCCGCCCACGCCGCGGTCGCGTTGGAGCCCGCGCCCCACCAGATTCGCTCGCGCAAGCCCTTCGACCAGGGCTCGAGCCGCAAGAGGCCCGGCGGGTTGGGGAACATCGGCTGCGGGTTCGGCTCGGCGAATCCTTCGCCGCTCAAAAAATCGAGAAAGACCTCCGCATGCCGCCGGCCCATGTCGGCGTCGCTCTGTCCCTCGTCCGGGCGGTAGCCGAAATAGCGCCAGCCGTTGATCACCTGTTCGGGCGAGCCGCGGCTGATGCCGAGTTGCAGCCGTCCGCCGGCAATGAGATCGGCCGCGCCTGCGTCCTCGACCATGTAGAGCGGGTTCTCGTAGCGCATGTCGACGACCGCCGTGCCGATCTCGATGCGCTTCGTCCTCGCGCCGACTGCCGCCAGCAGCGGGAAGGGCGAGGCGAGCTGGCGGGCGAAATGATGGACGCGGAAATAGGCCCCGTCCGCGCCGAGGTCCTCGGCCGCGACGGCGAGGTCGATCGATTGCAGGAGCGCGTCGGCGGCCGAGCGGGTCGCCGACTGCGGCGAGGCCGTCCAGTGCCCGAAGGAGAGGAAGCCGATTTTCTTCATAGGTCGCAGCTTAGCCCCTTTCCTCGCGTGGAGCGACGCCACGAATGGCTGGGCTTTTCGGTTCCCACGCTTGCGCAAACCGCCGGCGCATAAAGGCGGACAGCCCGTCGGCGACCCGCTGATCCGAGGCCGCCCGCCGCCGCTTCAGCCGACCGCGGGCGGCGCCGGTTGAGCGACCGCGGCGGGCGCTGGCTTGCGTGAGCGGCGCTCCTCGAAGCGCTGCATCACCACATAGAACGAGGGCACGAAGACCACGACGAGGCAGGTCGATGCGATCATGCCGTAGAAGACCGCGATGCCGATGGAAATGCGCGCCGAAGCGCCTGCGCCGGTGGCGAGCACCAGCGGCAAGACGCCGAGAATGAAGGCGAAGGACGTCATGATGATCGGCCGGAAGCGCAACCGCGCCCCCTCGACCGCGGCCTTTGCGATGTCCATGCCTTCGTCCCGGCGCTGGCGCGCGTATTCGACGATCAGGATCGCGTTCTTGCTGCCGAGCGCGATCAGCAGGATGAGGCCGATCTGGGTGTAGAGGTTGGTCGCGGCGACGCCGATCTGGCTGTAGAAAACGTCCGACGCGCCGAGCCAAGTCAGCGCGGCGACCGTCCCGAGCAGCGCCAGCGGTACGCCCAGAATCACGGCGAGCGGCAGAATCCAGCTCTCGTACTGGCCGGCGAGGACGAAATAGACCAGGAGCAGCGCGAAGCCGAAGACATAGTAGATCTGGTTGCCGACCTGCTTCTCCTGGAAAGACATGGCGGTCCATTCGTAGCCCGCGCCGGTCGGCAGCGTCGCATTGGCGATCTGGTCCATGATGTCGAGCGACTGACCCGAGCTGAAGCCCGGCGCCGCGCTGCCGACGATGGTGGACGACGGATAGAGGTTATAGAGACTGATCAGCGACGGCCCCTGGACCTCTGTGACGTCGACCACGGTGCCGATCGTCGTCATGGTTCCGTCGCCGGCCTTGACCTTCAGGTTGCGGATGTCGTCGGCGGTGGCGCGATAGCCGGGCTCGGCCTGGGTGTAGATCTGGAAGACGTGCCCGAACTTGTTGAACTGCGCCACATAGCCCGCTCCGACGTAGCCCGACAGCGCGGAGAACACCTGCCCGACTGTCACGCCGATTCTCTCGGCCTTGATGCGATTGACCTCGACGAAGAACTGCGGCGCCCCCGCGCGGAAAGTCGTTGCGACTCGCGACAGCGAGGACTGCCCGTTGGCGTTCGCCACGACGGCGTTGGTTAGGCTCTGCAGCAGGGTGTAGTCGAAATTGCCGTTCTTCAGCTCGAGCTGCATGCTGAAGCCGCCGACGTTGCCGATGCCCTGGATCGGCGGCGGAGGAAGGGCGAAGGTAAAGGCCTCCGGTATGCTTTGCAGGCCGGCGTTCAGGCGCCCTGTGATCGTGCGCGCATCCTGGCCCTTCTCCTTCAGGCGCTCGTCCCAGTCCTTCAGGACGACGAAGGCGACGCCGGCGTTGGCGAGGCTCGCCCGGTTGTCGAGTATGGAGATGCCGCTGACGGTGACGACGCGCTCGACGCCGGGGACGTCGCCGGCAAGTTTCGCAACCTTTTGCATCACTGCGTCGGTGCGCTCTTTCGACGCGCCGTCGGGCAATTGCACCGGAACGATCAGGTAGCCCTGGTCCTCGACCGGCAAAAACGCGGTCGGGATGCGCGTCAGTCCGTAGACGGCGACCCCGACGAGCGCGAGCGCCAGCACCACCATCAGGCCGGCGCGGCGGGTCATCGCGGAGACGAGCCGGGCGTATCCGTTTTCGAGCCGTCCGTAGACCGCGTCGAAGCCGCGCGAGAAGAAGTTGCGCCGCCCATCCGCCCTCGGCGGCCTGAGCCACAATGCAGACTGCGTCGGCTTCAAGGTCAGGGCGTTGACGGCGCTGATGAAGGCGGTCGAGGCAATGACGAGCGCGAACTGCCGGTAGAGCTGGCCGGTGAACCCGGGCAGAAAAGCGGCGGGAATGAACACCGACATCAGCACGAGCGTGATGCCGAGGACCGGACCGGTCAGATCGTCCATCGCGCGCCCCGCCGCCTCGCGGCCGGGAAGACCCTGCTCGACGTATCGCGCGACGCCCTCGACAATGACGATCGCGTCGTCGACTACGATGCCGATCGCGAGGACCAGCGCAAACAGCGTCGGGAGGTTGATGGAGAAGCCCAGCGCCGCCATGGCGGCGAACGCGCCGATCAGCGTGACCGGCACGGTGGTCGCCGGTACGAGCATCGCCCGCCAGTCCTGGAGGAAGACGAGGATGACGATCAGCACCAGGATCGCCGCCTCGATCAGCGTCCGGTAGACCTCGAAAATCGCGGCGCGCACGAATTTCGTCGTGTCGTAGGGAATGACGTACTGGAGGCCCTGCGGGAAGCTCGTAGCGAGCTCGTCCATCTTCGCCTTCACCTCGTTGGCGACCTGGATGGCGTTGGCGTCCGGAAGGAGGGAGACGGCGATTCCGGCGGCCGGCCGGCCATTGAGGTTAAAGGACTCGCTGTAGGTCTGGGCGCCGAGCTCGACACGGCCGACGTCGCGAACCCGGGTGATCTGCCCGCCGTTGGCGGGGTCGACCTTGACGATGATGTTCTCGAACTCGGACGGATCGTCGAGCCGGCCCTTGAGGTTCAGCGTATATTGAAAGTCCTGACCCTT
The DNA here is from genome assembly GCF_052145395.1 of Roseiarcus sp. Taxonomy (NCBI): domain Bacteria; kingdom Pseudomonadati; phylum Pseudomonadota; class Alphaproteobacteria; order Hyphomicrobiales; family Roseiarcaceae; genus Roseiarcus; species Roseiarcus sp. The sequence continues at coordinate 12,160 of NZ_JBKQOT010000690.1, read as the reverse complement.
CGGCGCCGGCGGCGCGCCGACCTGCCCCGCCGTGACTTCCTGGCTCTGCTGCTGGATGATACCGATGACGTCCTGCGGCGTCAGGCCGCGCGCCTGAAGCAGGTCCGGGTTGAGCCAGACCCGCATCGCATACTGTCCCGCCCCGAGCACGGTCACGTCGCCCACGCCATTGAGTCGGCGAAGCTCGTCCTGCACGTTGATCACGGCGTAGTTCGACAAAAACAGGCTGTCGAAGCGGCTGTCGGGCGAGACCAGTCCGACGAATTCGAGGATCGAGGTCGACTGCTTCTTCGTCGTCACGCCCTGGATCTGCACTTCCTGGGGCAGCGAGGAAATGGCGATCGCCACCCGGTTCTGGACGAGGACCTGCGCCTTGTCGGGGTCGGTGCCGATCGCGAAAGTGACCGCAAGATTGTACGTGCCGTCGTCCGCGCTGGTCGACTGCATGTAGATCATGTCCTCGACGCCGTTGACCTGCTGCTCGATCGGCAGGGCGACGGAATCGACCAGCGTGCGTGCGCTGGCGCCGGGGTAGCGGGTCGACACCTGCACGGTCGGCGGGACGACGTTGGGATATTGCGCGTTCGGCAGTTGAAAGAGCGCGACGAGGCCGATCAGCACGACCACCAGCGCGATCACGTTCGAGAGCACCGGCCGCTCGATGAAGAAGCGGGAGATGGCCCCTGCCCGCCCCGCCGCCTGGCGCGACGCTTCTTGGGGCGGATCGTTCTTGAGCTGGGTCATTTCGGCGCCGGATCGGCGGCGCCGGCGGTGGAGGGCGCCGTCTCCGCGGAGGCGAGCGTCGTCCGCTGGGGCTCGACCTTGGCGCCGGGGAATGCGCGCTGAAGGCCTTCGGTCACCACCCAGTCGCCGGGATCCAGTCCGGACTCGATGATCCGCAATTGTCCCTGCTTGTCCCCCGTCTTCACGACCTTGCGGTGAACGACATTGTCGGCGCCGACGACCAGCACGTAGGACCCCTCCTGGCTGGTCCCGATGGCGTCGTTCGACGTCAAGAGCGCCTTGGGGAGCGCGCTGACCGGCGTGCGAACGCGGACGAAAAGGCCGGGCAGCAGGGTCTGATCCTTATTGTCGAACAGCGCGCGCACCAGCAGCGTGCCGGTCGACTGGTCGACCTGCTGCGACGCGTAGTCCATGTGCCCCTTGTGGGGATAGCCGTCTTCGCCCTGCAGCCCGATCTCGACCGGGATGTTGGAAAGGTCGGTGGTGCGGAAGGGCAGTCCCGCCCTGGCGTTGCTTTCCTTGATCGCCAGGACCTGCGGCTCGCTCAGGTTGAAATACACGTACATCGGGTCGGTCTGCACGAGGGTCGCGAGCTTGGTCGGCCCGGTCACACCGACAAGCGAGCCGACGTCCACCAGATGATGGGTGACGACGCCGTCGAAGGGCGCGGTCACCTGGGTGTAGCCGAGATTGATGTTGGCGAGTTCGATGGCGGCCTTGGCGTTGAGAATTGCAGCGCCCGACTGGTCGACATTGGACTTCCACTGCTGGACCGTCGCCTGAGTCGCGAAGTCCTGCTTGCCCAGCGTCGACTGCCGCTGAAATTCGGCCTGGTTGTAGACCTGCTGCGCCTCGGCGTTGGCGAGCGACGCTTTCGCCTGATCGAGCTGCGCCTGATACTGGTCGCGCTCGATGCCGAACAAAAGCTCGCCCTTCTTGACCGCCGAGCCGTCCTTGTAGTCGATCGACTCCAGATAGCCCTGAACGCGCGCGACGAGATCGATGGAATTGATCGCGGTGGTGTTGCCGGTGAGCTCGAAATAAAGGGTGACCGGCCGCTCGACCGGCTGCGCCACCACGACCTTCGGCGGCGGCGGCGGCACGTAGGCGTTTTTCGCGTTGCAGGCCGCGAGCGCGAGCGCGCTCGAGACGATGATAAGCGCCCCCGCAGAGCGAGACGCCAGACCGGCCGCGGAACAAGGTTCAACCATGCGGCGCCGCTCTTTGAGTTCATGGACCAACGCGCGCCTGACCTCGCGGGAGCGAAGCGGCGCGATCCGATGATGCCTCGGACCGGACGCGTCCCCGTCCCCCCACTCGGGGTCAAGCTCGGCGGGGCCAGACTGAAGCGGGAATCGGACCGGTTTGTGGCAACCGGCCGCGCTGGTCGAGCATGGCTTCAAGTGCGCGCTGAGCCGAGCGCCCTGCCAAGCCCTACGTCACCGCCACGATGCTGACGCTGACGTTGCCGCGCGGCGGAGGTTCCGCGCGCAGGATTTCGGTTGCCGGCGCAGAGAGGAAATATCCGCGCGCCGGGATCGCTGTCGGAAGCGCCTCTCGTTCTTGCGGTGGCGACGCCCCTCCTCGCGCCGCGCGGACGCTTCACAAGGATGGGAATAGAGGGAGGAGGGAGCCGCGGCGAAACGCAGTCGCCAACGGCGTCGTTCAGTTCAATTTCACCTCCGCGATGCTGACGTTGACGTCCGCGGGCGGCGCCCCGAAAGGGGCGCTTGTGACGATCATGCCGGCGCCGGCGCGCACGTAGTCGGCGGCGTTGGCGACCGTGACCCCCCCTGCCGCCGCGATCAGCGGCGGGATGGCGCGGGCGCGCGCGAGCGCCGCAACCTCGCCGACCGCTCCGACGCTGAACCTTTCCAGCTGGAGGATGTCGAAACCGGCGTCGATCGCCTCGCGCGCCTCTGCGACATCGTCGACTTCGATCGCGATCTTCTTCTCGGGGGCGACGAGGCGCAGCCTTTCCATGACGGCGGCGAGCGGCTTGTCGCGCAGGAAGGCGCGGTGCTCGGCGAAGATGAGGATCGTCTCGGAGAGGCCTGCGCGATGCAGGATCGCTCCGCCCGCCGTGACCGCGACATGCGAGAGCCGCCGCCCGCCAGGAAACGCCTTGCGGGTGCACGCGACGCGGACGTTCGGGTTGACCGCTTCGACCGCGTCGACCATCGCCCGCGCCGCCGTGGCCATCCCCGACAGGGTTTCGACCATCGTCTGCGCCGCCTTGAACACCAGATGCAGATCGGCCGCGTCGCCGTCGCCGGCGAGCAGCTGGGCGCCGGCCTTGACCGACTCGCCCGATCGCCGGTGCAGCACGACCGGGATCCCGCGCCGCATGAACATCGCGGCGGCAAGCTCGGTTCCGGCGATCGTCATGGGGCCGCGCGCGAAAAACACGACATGACCGCGCCGGCCGTGAAGCCCGAGCGCCTCGGTCGTCAGATCGCCGCGCGCCCCATCCTCCACAAGTAGCGGCTCGGCCAAATCGTCGAGGCGCTCAAACGCATGGGATGCGTGGGATGGGTTGGCTTGCGACATGACTCTCAATCTCCTTCAGACGTCGATCACGATCATGACGTCGGACGCCTGAATCACCGCAGGCGCGAGCTTGCCGACTTCGAGCGCGAGCGCGTCGACCGCGTCGTTTGCAATCGGGGCCGTCACCATTTCGGCGCCGACCTCGATCCTGACATGCTCGGAGGTCGCGCCCTTGGTGATCGGGACCACTTTGCCGGGGAGAACGTTGCGGGCGGAGAGCTTCATTGATGGGCCCCGTTGTAACGTCGCAAGGTTCGGGCCACTTGCCGCGTGACGGGGGCCAGCCCTTCCTTGCGTAGACGACCAGGCTTTCCGACGTCCACGGGGCCTCGCGTCGCAGGGGCGCTCGCCGCCGTTGTGGCGCCGTCTTGCGGGGCCGAATTTGTCGCCGTTTCGGCACGACAAATTGTCGGGAACCCGACAAAAGAGCCGCCATGGACCCGCAAACCCTCGATCCCAACCACTTCGCCGTGATCGTGTACGACGACGGCGCCAAGGTCGACGGGTTGATGACGAGTTTCGCTTGCGAGCTCGTCGAGGCCGGCGTCGACCCGCAAGGGATTGTCCAACTGCCGCCAGATGGCGGGGGCTTCGGCCCCGGCGTGCTGATGAAGCTCTGCGACGTCGCCGGCCGGCAACGGCATGCGGGCGCAGCTCTCCTTCGAGGGCGGCACGATGCTGACGTTGGTCAAGCATTCGCTGCTCCCGGATTGGAACCGCTTCACCGGCAGCCGAGGCGCGCTCCTTGAAAGCCAGACTTTGGGTCGTCTCGCTGTGGTAGGATTTTCAGCTTTGGCGCGGAGGGCGGCTTGAGTTTAAGATAATCAAACATAGCGGATGGATTAACGTTGTCGTTCTGTTGGCTGTCGCCATGAAGGACGCTCCTAGCGCTTCCTTCACGTGCAGCGACAGGCCGGGAAGGGCAAAGGGTCCGACACGAGCCGTTCGCTCAGCCGATGGCGAACGCCCGCTTCTTGTGCACTCCTGACAATCCAGTCGGGCGCCAAGCGTTGGATTTTGACCACAACGGCGGCGTCCGCCACGCTTCCTGCAAAGCGCCGCGTCGCGCCGCCTCGGCGCGCGGTGTATGAAGGCTGCAACTCCAATCGAACTTTCCGGAGAGCCTCATGACTGAATTCCCCCTCTGGGCGCCGCCTGCGCCCGTCTCGCTGCCCGTCAAGGGGCTTTCCGAACGCGCAGCCGTGAACCGCATCTTCTGCGTCGGGCGCAACTATCTCGCCCACGCCGCAGAAATGGGCCACAAGGTCGAGAAGGAAGGCGACCGGCCGTTCTACTTCACCAAGTCGCCGCAGGCGCTGGTCGATTCCGGCGCCACCATCCCCTACCCGCCCGAGACCAGGAACTGCCATCACGAGATGGAGCTGGTCGTCGTCATCGGCGCTCCGGGCTTCCGCGTCGCCCCGGAGCGCGCGCACGAGCTCATCTACGGCTACGCCTGCGGGCTCGATCTGACGCGGCGCGACCTCCAGCTCGCCGCGCGCGAGAAGGGCCGCCCCTGGGACCTCGGAAAGGATTTCGAGAACGCCGCGGTCGTTTCGGAGATCGTCCCGATGCCCGGCGTCCTGCTCGAGCGCGGCTGGATCAAGCTCCTCGTCAACGGCGCCATCAAGCAGAAATCGGACCTCGGCAATCTCATCTGGAGCGTGCGCGAGATCGTCGCGGACCTGTCGCTCTTCTACCATCTCGCCCCGGGCGACCTCATCTTCACCGGCACGCCCGACGGCGTCGGCCCGGTGAAGCCTGGCGACAAGCTCGAGGGCAAGATCGAGGGCGTGGGCACGATCGCGCTGACCATCGGGCCGGCGGAGGCGTAGGACGCGGACCCGCGCTTCAGCTTTCCCGTCGTCTATCGGACACGCTTCTGACACGTTGCGCCAATACCCGCAACGGGACAAAACTGCGAATCACGCGTGCGGATCATCGAGGGCCGGGGATGTTGGCGTTGAAACCGATCGTGACGGCGTTCGCCGCGCTTCTGTGCGCGCTCGCCGCGCCCGTTCTTGCCCAAGAGCCGGCCGCCAATCCGCGCATCGCGCTCGTCGTCGGCGAGCAGACCTATCGCGACCAGGCGCTGCCGACCACCGCCAACGACGCCGGCCTGATGGCGCAAACGCTGCAGGCGGCCGGCTTCGACGTGGTCGGCGCGCGCGATCTCGACGGGCCGTCGCTCCGCGCGGCGTTGCGGGATTTCCTCGACAAGGCGGCGGCGGCGGGCCCCGACATGCAGGCCTTCGTCTATTTCGCCGGCCGCGGCGTGCAGTACGCCGGCGACAATTACGTCGTCCCCATCGACGCGACCCTCCGCCGCGACGCCGACGTCCCGATCGAAGCGATCCGCGTCGGCGACTTCGTCCACGCGCTCGCGACCCTGCCGGGTCGCGCCCGCATCGTCGTGCTCGACGCCGCGCGCGCCGGCCCCTATGCGATCGAGGGCGCGCCGCTTGCGCCCGGTCTCGCCCTCGTCGACGCCGAGCCCGGCGTGCTGATCGCCTTCGACGCGACGCCCGGAACGCTCGCCGGCGACGAGCAGGGACCGTACGGCGTCTATGGCAAGACGCTCGCCGGCGCGATCCGCCAGGGCGGCCTCGACATCGCCGAGGCGTTCGACCAGACGCGGGTGCTGGTCAATCAGGAGACGCAGGGCGCTCTGCTGCCGTGGAGCGCGTCGAAGCTCGGCGCGCCTTACTACATCTTCGAGCGGGCCGCTGACGCGCCGCCACCCCCGGTCGCCGCCGCGATCGAGCAGCATCGGCAGCCGATCGCGCGCTATTCCGCGGACGACGCCTACGCCGTGGCGCTGCAGCGCGACACGATCGCCGGCTATCGCGAATTTCTCGCCGCCTATCCGCAATCGCATGAGGCGCGCCGCGTGCGGGCGATCCTCGCCGCGCGGCGCGAGGCCGCGTTCTGGCGGCGCGCGCGGGACGCCGACTCCCCGCGCGCCTACTGGACCTATCTCAGGGCCTATCCGCGGGGCCCGCATGTCGCCGACGCGCGCCGGCGTCTCATGTTCCTGTCGGCCGTGTACGAACCGCCGGCCGATTTCGAGCCGATCGAATTCGCAGGCCTGCCGCCGCCGCCTCCGGACGAGACCTTCTACGTCGAGCGTCCGGTTTACGCCTTCGACGATTTTGGCCCGCCCCCGCCGCCCCCGCCCGGCTATTACGCGCTGGAGGACGACGACGACTGGCGCGCCCTGCCGCCGCCGCCTCCGCCGCCAGAGGTGGGGATGTTGCCTGTGCTGGAAGTCGCGATCCCCGTGATCGTCGGCGCCGTCGCCTACCAGGGCCATCATCATTGGCGTCACGACGGCGTCGCGCCCCCCGGCGCGCCGGTATTCGCGCCGCCCCCGCCCGCCCCGCCGCCGCTGCCGCCGGGCGTGAAGCCGGTCGCGCCACCGCCGCCCCGGCCGACCACGTCGAACGGCGCCGGCCCCCAGACTCCGGTCGTCCGGCCGCTGCCGCCGTTCGCGCAGGCGCAGTCGCCCGGAAACGCGAGCCAACCAGTCGCCCCGAGACCGACGCCCGGCGCCGCCAATCCGACGCCCGCCCAGCCGAATACGCCGGCGCCGGCGGCGCCCGCACAGAAGCCGCCCGAACCGGCGAAGCCTCCGGCGCCCCCGCCGGCGGCGACCGGCGGCGCGCCGGCCGCTGCGCCGTCGACCGGGACACAGCCGCTGCAGCCCCCATCCGAAGCAAGACCGTCCGTCCCGGCGGCGGCGACGCCGGGCGGAGCGCCCAATGTTGCGCCCGGCGGCAAGCCGCTGCCGACGCCTGTCCCGGCGCCCGCGGTTCAGCCCCCGCTGGCCCCGTCCGAAGTGAAGCCATCTGCGCCGCCGGCCGGGCCGCCGAACGTCGCGCCGGCGAAGCCCTCGCCGACCGCGCCGATCACGGGCGGCGCGCCGAACGTTCCGTCGTCCGGAAAGCCGCTGCCGTCGCCCGCCGCTCAGCCCCCGCAACCGCCGGCCGAGGCGAAGCCGGCCGCTCCCACGCCGGAGAACCCGAACGCCGCGCCGGCGAAGACTGCGCCGGCGGAAGTCCGACCCACCCCGGCGGCGGCGCCGAAACCCGAGCCCGCTGCCGCCGCGCCCAAACCACAGCCGGCGCCCCCGCCCGTTGTCCACGCCCCGACGCCGGCCGTCATCGCGCCCGCAAAACCGCCGGAGCCTCAGGTTCACGCGCCTGCTCCGGCACCCGCCCTCCACGCTCCGGCGCCGTTGGCCGCGCCCCCGAAGCCAGCGGAGCCGCAGGTTCACGCGCCGCCGCAGCCCGCGCCTGTTCCCGCCGCGCGCGTCCGGGTCGCGCCGGCGCCGGCGCCCGTGATCCACGCCCCGCCGCCCGCGCCGATGCCGGCCGTGCATACGCCCGCGCCCGCCGCGCCCTCGCCGGCGCCCGTGATCCATGCCCCGCCGCCCGCGCCGCCGCCAGTCGTGCACGCGCCGCCAGCGCCACCGGCTCCCGTTGCACCCGCGCAAGCGCCGATCATGCGCCCGCCGGCCGCGCCGCCGGGACATGAGCCGGGCCGGCCGCCGGCGCCAAGGCAGCCCGGCGCTCCGGGCCATGCGCCGACCGGCCCTGGCAAGCCGCAGCCGTCGCAGTAGGTCTGCGTCAACCGCAGCGAGGAGGCGGAGAAGAGACGCCTTCTCGCTAAGCGCGCTCGGTCGGTCCTACCCCCCGGTGACGCGCCGCCTCTCCGCGGTCACACGCTTGCGCCGGCGCGAAGAATGGCGTTATCGTCCTGTCGTTTCGTCATCCGCGCGGCGGCGGGGACATCAATGATGGGATTGCGGTTCTATTGGCGGGGTTGGCTGGCGGCGGTCGCGGCGATCGGCTGCGCCGCGATCGTGAGTGTCGCGCCCGCCCGCGGCGCGGACGTCGATCCCTCGAATATGAGCGCCGACGCGATCAAGGCGCTCGAGCAGCGGCTGACCGACGCCGGCTGCTACCAGGGCGCGATCGACGGACAAACGAGCGGCGCGCTCGACGCCGCGATCAAGGCCTGCCCCGATCAGCAGCCGATCCTGCGCATCGAGCCTGGCATGCACACGGCGCCGATAAGGCGCATCGGCGTCGACGCCGCCTGCTCCCTGCTCGCAACTGGGTCCGAGGACAAGACGGTGCGGCTCTGGTCGTTGCCCGAAGGCAAGCCCAAGCGCGTCATCCGGCCGCCGATCGGCGACGGGACCGCTGGCAAGGTCGAGGCGACGGCGTTGTCGCCGGACGGGCGCCTCCTGGCCGCCGGCGGATGGGACGCGGCGTGGGACAAGACCGGCACAATGAGCCTCACTGTCGTCGACCTGTCGAATGGCGCGATTCGCCGCTTCGGCGGGTACAACAGTGTTATCGGCCGCCTTGCGTTCTCTGCTGACGGGCGGCGCATCGGAGTAGGGCTCGGACTCAAAAACGGCGTGCGAGTGCTCGACAGCGCGAGCGGCGCGGAGTTGCTCGCCGATCGAGATTATGGCGCCGCCATCTACGGCCTCGCCTTTGCGCCCGACGGCGGACTGATCGCCTCGAGCCTTGACGGCCAATTATGGCGCTACGGGCCCGACCTCGAGCTGACGGCGAAGCGCGCTGCGCCCGACGGCAAGCTGCCGTTTTGTCGCCGCCATTGACCCGTCCGGCCGGCGCGTTGCAGTCGGCTACGCTGACGGGACGCCGGTGTCGATCCTCGACGCGAAGACCTTGGTGCCGCTCGCCAAGGCGCAGACTGACGATCTGACCAACGGCGACCTCCTAAGCGCGGCTTGGTCGCGCGACGGCGCGACATTTGTCGCCGGCGGGCGAGCGCAGGCGCAATTCCCGGGTAAATGGCGCAACTTCCTTCGCCGGTTCGACACCGCCGGCCGGCGCAAGGGCGAGGACGTCGCCGCGAGCGACAGCACGATTATCGACATCCAGCCCTGTGGCGACGGCTTCGCCTTCGCCGCCACTGACCCGACGTTCGGCCTTCTCCCAGAACAAGGCGTCGCGAAGAAACTTCAAGGCCCGCGCACGGCGAACATGAGCGCCAAGCTGGGATCGGCGTTCGCGCTCTCGCCCGACGCCGCCTCGGTCAGGTTCGGCCTTGGCTTCGGAGAGGAAAAGCCCGTCTTGTTCGATCTCGCCGCGGCGTCGCTGACGGATTCGCCGCGCCTTCCTCCAGAATTCCTCTCGGCGAAAGTCGACGGCCTCCCCGTGACGGATTGGCGCAACAACGCCTCGCCGAAGTTCAAGGGCGCGAAACTCGCTCTTGAAGAGCATGACATCACGCGCTCCTTGGCTATTAGGCCCGACGTATCCAGCTTTGCCATTGGAACTTCATGGTCCGTGCGCGCTTATGAAGCGACGGGCAAGGAGCGCTGGAAGGATCCGGTCCCTGGCGAGGCCTGGGGCGTCGATTTCTCGGCCGACGGCGAAATCCTCGCCGTCGCCTATGACGACGGCACGATCCGCTGGCTGCGCTGGAGCGACGGCGCGGAGTTGCTCGCGTTCTTCGTAGAGCCGCAGACCCGCAAATGGGTCGCCTGGACGCCGTCCGGCTATTACATGGCCTCGGCCGGCGGAGAGGACCTGATCGGCTGGCACGTCAACCGGGGCTGGACCCAGGAGGCCGACTTCTTCCCCGCCTCGCAATTCCGCGCCGACTACGACCGGCCCGACATCGTTCGGCTCGTGCTCAAGACGCGCGACGAAGGGGAAGCAATCCGACAAGCCAATACAACGGCGCAGCGCGAGATCGCGAAGCCCATCGCCGCGGCCCTGCCGCCGGTGGCGACAATTACGTCGCCCGCAGACGGTTACCATTTCTCCAACGACTCGGTCGAGATCGCCTATGCGTTGCGCTCCCCGTCCAGCTTACCCATCGACAAGCTCGACGTGCTGGCGGACGGCCAACTGGTCCCGTCAACCGGATTCACAAGGATCAATGGCGCTGAAGGCTCGGGCAAAGTCATTGCGACTCTGCCTCGGAAGGATACCGTCGTCTCGGTCATCGCATATTCCGGGAGTCTCCCCAGTGCTCCGGTCAAGTTAAAAGTCCAATATTACGGCCCGAGTCCGGCCGAATCGTTGAAGCCGAAACTCCATGCGCTTTTCGTCGGCGTTACGAACTACACAAATCCAGACTATAATGACATTCAATACAGCGCCCATGATGCGGATGAATTTGCCGCTGCATGGTTGGCCCAAAAAGGCGGGCTTTATGCTGACGTGGATGTCAAGATTGTCGACAATCCATCGCGGTCTGATTCCGATCCAACGCGCGCGAATGTCGTTGATGGTTTCTACTGGCTCCAGCAGACGGCAAAAAACCGCGACCTCACAGTGATTTTTCTCGCTGGTCATGGCTATCTCGACGCCAAGCAGAATTTTTGGTTTTTGACCCGCGATGCGGATACCTCAAGGCTCAGATCGACCGCCATCTCAACCGACGATCTTCATGATCTCATCGCCTCTATTCCGGGCAAAAAGGTCTTGTTCATCGACGCTTGCCACTCGGGGGCGGCGGCGGTCGCCTACAACTCCATCAGAGCGGAGACCGGCGGATTCAGGTTCGACATGGGCAAAGTGGTCAACGACTTCACCACAGTCGAATCCGGCCTCGTCGTCTTTGCCGCCTCGACCGGAACGGAGTGGGCTAACGAAGACCTCAACTGGGACCGCCATGGCGCTTTCGCGAAGGCGCTGATCGAGGCGATCGGAGGGGGTAAGGCGGCTCTTGATCCAACCGGGCGCATCACGACAGACATGCTCGACTTATATGTCGAAGATCACGTTAAAGACATGACGCACGGAAAGCAGCATCCGGTCATGAATCGCCCCAACCTGATCCCGGATTTCCCGCTCGCAGTGTCGCAGCATTAGTCGCCAACGGACTCTTGGAGGGCAACATTGCATAGAATCACAACCCTCGCGATTTGCTTTTCGACCATTGCGTTTACCTCGGCCGCCGCGCAGACGACGTTCGGTTGGCCGGACACGATCGACCTGCTGACTGAACAGCAAACTCAAGCGGCGGCGTGCGTCAACTTGTTCAAGAATGCTGGTGACGCAAATGCGATCAGCGAAGGCGAGATCGCCTATAGCTCGGTTAAGGCCGCCGCTCGGAGTCATCGCCGGGCTTACGATTGGGCTTGTTCAAGGTTACAAGCCGGAGGATTTATCGCGGATTCAGGTCAATCTCGATAAGGTCGGAACCGGACTCCAGGAATTTTGTAACAACTCAATCGCCGTGGCGCGGGCCGCAAAGGGGAAGAGGGGGCTGATCGACAAGATCGTCACTGCAGCGGTTGGCCCGGTGATCGATGCACTCAAATCTGGTGCCGCGGCGCTATGGTCGCAACACATCCAAATGGCCAAGTTGGAGCGGGAGATGATTGAAAAGCAGCTCGAAGCCGCGAAATGGCCCGACTTTGGCCCATGACGGGGCGGGACCGACATCGTCGTCCTCACTGCGGTCGCTCCACCTCTTGAGCGCCAAAGGGCTGCTTCAGATAACCGGAAACGTGCAGACAATATCTTGCCAAGATCCGACAGCCGGGTTATGATCATCTCAAGGTGTTGAATCGGACGCGCCGGCGTAATTGCCATGACCGCAGTTTGCTCCCACGGTCGCCTCGGGAGCGGCAAGAGCGACAATGCGTAAATGAGGCGTAACAGCTTGAAATCGCTGTAAATGGCAATGGGTAGGGTGTTGCAGGGAGTTGGCATGGATTTGGGGTCGGCGCCCTTGTCGCTTGGGATTGGCTTCCATGGATTTGGGGTCGGCGCGCTGGCGGCGACGCCCGCGCGACGCCGCCAACGTCATCGCGAGGATCCGCGGACCTGATCCGGGGGCGCGGTCCGGTCCCCTGGGAGTTCCAAAG
>NZ_JBKQOT010000689.1:0-2569 GCF_052145395.1 Roseiarcus sp. | reverse complement strand
GGCCAAACCGTCCGGCGGCGCCCGCTTCCTGCGCAGAACTGCCGTTGCTCCAGTCGGGCGTGCCAGCGCCTCTCCCCACCGTAGGTGAAGTCAGTAAAGTCAGTGAAAATATATCCGCAGTTCTGGACCGCAGACATCAGCAACTGTCTGTGTTTCACGAAGGCCGCACGCGCGACTGCGGATGTATTTTCACTGAGTTTACTGATCTCACTGACTGGGGCGGCGATCAGCCATGAATGGCCATTGCGGCCGCTCCGGCCACTTTTGTGGCCGATATGACCGCCGCCTCGGCGCCGGTCGGAGGGCCTCAACCATACGTGCACACAACGGTTTCGCCACTGACGATTCGACCGGTTGACAATGTGTTCCCCGTTGTCGGATCGGTCATCACGATGGGCGATCCTTGGCCGGCGAGCACCGAGCCCTGCAGCCCGGTTGTCGCAGCCGTCGCCGACGCGAACTCGACCGATCCGTAGTTGGCGAGTGTGGTTAGATTGCCGTTCAGATCGTTTGGCCGCTCGACGATCCATTCCGCGCAACCGCCGATCAATTTGACTGTCGGCGGTGCAGCTATCGATGTGATTGTCCCAACGCTCGCACCTGCGGGGCCGGAATCCGAGGTCATGTAGACGTTCGCAGTCGTAGGCGATGTGATCCAGATCGAAGTTGCGAAGGTGGCGCCGAATCGAACGGGCATATTCATGATGCCCACATCCGGCGAGTTGATTCCCAGCCCTTGTGCGAGCCATTCCCAAAACGCAAGCCAAGTCAGGTTGCCCGAACCGTCGACCGTGAGCAGAGTGCCGGCCTGAACGAGATTGTTTGCCAGATTGGGGTTGACCGTCGGGTCGCCGTCGATCCCGACCCAGATCATGCAATAGTCCACGTTGCCATCGACGTTTTGGAGAACAGGAACGTTCCATTGGCCGCCCACGGCGCCGCCAATCAGCTGTGCGGTCGGGGCAGCGACCACGGCGCCGGACCAATTTTTCGATCCGCCGATAACCGAGGGCTGTTGCGGCAGGTGACGTATGTTCGGGATTTCCGTGAATTGCGGGACGATGAATTGCAGTTTCCTATCGAAATTCTTCAGCCAGAACGCGTGCAGGGCAGGGTGTCTGTCCGGGTCGGGGCGCGGCGGCAGGCCGTGTTGCGCGAGCTCGGCCGGTGACGCGTCGGTGAGGCGCATGCCGTGCGGCGGCAGCGGAAACGTCGTTACGTTGAAACCCGAGCGAAGCTTATGTACGCGCGGACCGTCTTGGGTATCGGCCATCTGTTACGGCTCCCTGACTGAGGAATTTCTGCCGGCCGCCGAAACGGCTGTATCAGGCTTCTACTTGCGCTCGTTCACCCTCGGCGCGCCCTGTAAATTTTTAGCGCGCTTGGCATGTCGCGATTGTACTTCGCCCCGCAATCAGCCGCAACGGCAGACATTGGCGCGGTTATGACCAGGCATGTCTCGTTTGGGTAAACAAGTGACCCGCTCCCTAAGACGCACGCACGCGCCATGGATTTTAACGAGCAGCGCTGACCGCTGGCCACGCCTCTCAATAGGGCACTTGCCGCAGTACAGCGCGGGCGCGGGGAAGTTCATTGCGCTACCTCTGGCGGCCAGAGATCGTGCCGCAAATGTGTTTTCCATTTTTGCCGATACCGCGATTGAGCCGTGAATGGAATGCGCCGCGTCGACAAGTCGAGTATTAACGCTCGCCTGCGACGTGATTCGTCCCGCCGAACACTGCGCTCGAGCGGAGACGCGCAGGTCAATAAGACCGATTTGCGAATACGAAGCGCAATCAGGGATGACCGCTGTTTGGGCAACCTTTCCATACCGGGACTGCATAGGAATGCGCGCTTAGAGTCGGATTTGATCCGTTCGCAAAGCCGTCCGGCAACGGCCGCCATTTGTGCACCCCTGCCATTCCCGTGGGGCGCCAAGCGGTGGTCGCTGCGGCTCGGCACATGGCTCGGCGTCGGCAACGACCCGCGCTACACCCCGACCACCACCTTCGAGACCTTGCCGTTCCCCAAAGTCCTGACGCCGAACATCCCGGCGGCGCATGACGCCAGCGATCCCCGCGCGCAACGCATCGCCGCCGCCGCCAAGGCGCTCGACGACCCGCGCCGCGCCCGGCTGAACCCGCCCGATCTGGTCGATATCGTCCCCGAGGCGGCGCCGACCGCTGCGCCCGGCGAGGCGCTGCGGCGCGATCTTCGAGGCGTGGGGCGACAAGCCGTGGATGATCGACGGCGCTGCGGTGCGGGTGAGCTTGGTGTGCTTTGGAGAGAACCGTTCTCTCAGTAGCCCTCATCCTGACGAGCCGCGCAGCGGCGTCTCGAAGGACAAGGGCGGGCCCGCACAAACGCCAACGTCAAGGGCTCCCTCGTCCTTCGAGACGGCGGCTTCGCCGCCTCCTCAGGATGAGGGAGCTATTGGCTCGGTGCAGCGCGCACGGCTCAGCGTCGTCGTTCGTAATCGACGAAACAAAAGTCCGCCTCGTCCCTCGGCCCGCGAACGCCAGGCTCGCGCCGGGCCTCGCGCCATTCCGCCGGGTCGATCGGCGGGAAG
>NZ_JBKQOT010000688.1:0-16328 GCF_052145395.1 Roseiarcus sp. | reverse complement strand
ATTCCCAAGGTAGAATTCTTTAGAATCAAAGCCAGGCAGTCGCGGGTCGACTGAGTCTCGTAAAGCGTCGCATAAAGCTGTTTCAAGGTCAAAAATTCGTGAGATTGGCAAGATTCCTGCCGAGCGCCTCTGTACGTCGTTGCTCTCCTTCACGCCAAAATATAAAGTACCCCCATAAGCATTAGAAAACGCAATTAGCTCTTTGATTAAATCGGCCTTAGAAGTTCTGGAAAGTTTCCCACCCTCGGCCCACGCTCTTTGATCGCGCTCAGCTGTTTCGTCCAATCCCTCCTTGAATTCAATAACGCTATCCTCTTGCACGCCGCCGTTAGCAATTAGTTCAATATCGTCCTTGCTGAGCGACTGCAGGGACGCGTTCAATAGGCGATCAAGCATCTGAAGTTCCCCGTTCATAATTCAAACCAAGCACACGTTAGTTTAACTCATAAACGAATTGTTGTTATGCCATTCTAAGGCGGCGAAACTGGGCTTGTTCACGTTCTCGTCAGGCAAGACAAGCTCCCGTCCGTGCAACTCATAATACTGCCACCCGTTCTCGAACTCCTCCTTAATCCGCCGACTAACCTCGAACCGCATCTGCGGCGTGATCGTTACGTAGCCGGCGTCAAAGAGGCTGTGAATGTCTCGGCGCAGCAATACACCGTTCGAGGCTTCGTGTTCACCTCCGTCGGCAAACGGCCGGATATGCGCAGCCTCGAGCGCCGGCAAAGTCCGCTCGCGCGTCACGGCGCACATGCGGTGGTAGTTGTCGGTGACGAGAACGCGAAAGGCGCCTTGGCCGAGACGCGGCCGGACGAGGGTCGGTTCCCCATACCGGGCCGCTGGCTCCGAGAACCCCGGCGAGGCTGGCGCAGCGATCGCGTCCTGCACCTTGTCCCACAGCCGGAGTCCATCCGCCTCGGCAGTCGAGTAGGTCTTGAACGAGACGGTTTGGCGCGGCCACATGTCATCAACCGGAATCCACGCATATTCGGGGAGGAAGAACGGCTGGGTCAGAATCCGGCAGCCGATATGAAAGTCCTCGCGGTCGTCTGCTGACCTTTTGGTGTAGCGAATGATCCGTGTCCGCATTTCGCGAAGCGTCGCGGCGCCGTTCTCCTCGCCGAACGCTTCCCACGCGAGCGAGCACGGCAAGATCGTCGAATGCACGAACCAGCCGCCGCCGACGATGAAGTTCCGCGGCGCGTGGAGTTTGAACAGAAAAAGCTCGCCCGGACTCAGCGCGCGAAACGTTCGGTCCGACGGCGACCAGAAACTTACTTCGGTCAAATGCGGCAGCGCGCGGAGATGGTCGAACCAATCGCCGTCGGTCACCGCCACGACCAATTTGACGCCCATGGACCCGCCCGATTCCGAATGCGAGGATAGAGCCGTTTCAACCTCTAGGGAATATCCTGGATACCTTAGCCGACGCGCGACTCCCTTTCCCGTGCGGCAGAAGGGCCGGAATGAGGGTTCGGGCGCGCGTTGCTGTTCGATGCACGGGCGGCGAATTGCTCTCGCGAGCCGACTGGTCCAAGAACCGCCTCAAATGTCTGTGCTCATCCCTATGAGACCGCGCTGAGGTCCAAAGGGGAAAACATGCAAAAACTCATATTTGCTGCGGCGATTGGATTGGCCGGGCTCGCAAACGCGCCGGTCCAGGCGATGCCGTTCGCGCCTCTACCGGCGTCGGCGCCCGCCGTCACGCTCGTCTCTGGGGGCTGTGGCATTGGCTTTCATCGCGGACCTTACGGCGGCTGCCGTCCGAATGGTTACGGCGGCGGCGCCGTTGTCGTTGGCGCGCCGGCCTACGGATATCATGGCGTCTATGGGGTTCACGGCGGCTATGGCTATCACGGCGGCTATGGCTATCACGGCGGCTACGGCTATCACGGTGTCTATCATCGCGGCTATCATGGCGGCTACCACTACCATTATCGCTGATCGCGGCGCGGACTGACGAAGGCGAACGCGTCTCCCTTCTCCCTCGGGGAGAAGGGCCGGGGTTGAGGGTTGCGGCGGCCGAGATTGGGCGCAAAACAGCGCCGTTGGCGCCGGCGCTTTCGCCTCCACCCTGGCGCCCTCATCCGGCGCTCCGCGCCACCTTCTCCCGGACGGGAGAAGGGATGCTGCAGACTGGCGCTCTCGTGCGACTTTTCGTAATTCCTCCTCGGCGCGATAGCAAAGGAGGCGAGGCGGCGTGTACGTCCCGATAACCGATGACGATATCCCTGCGGTCGCGACGTTGATGAACCGTGCCTATCGGGGCGCCGGCGGAACGCGCGGCTGGGCCGTGGAAACCGACTACCTTGCGGGGGATCGCACGACGACCGAAGTTCTTCGCGCAGACCTCACGGCCGCCCCCGCCGCGTCCGTTCTGAAGTGGGTGGACGGGCCAGCAGAGTCGTTCAGCGGCTGCGTGTGGCTCGAACCGCTCGGCGACGACGTCTGGTATCTGGGATCCTTCGCGATCGAGCCCGACCGGCAGAACGGCGGGCTCGGCCGCATCATGCTGGCCGCCGCCGAGGACTGGGCGCGCCAGCGCGGCGGCAGGCGCATGCGCCTGACGGTGATCAATCTGCGCGACGCCCTGATCGCGTGGTACCTGAGACGCGGCTATCACAAAACCGGCGAAACGGACCCTTTTCCCTACGGCGACGATCGCTTCGGCGCGCCGCTGCGCGACGATCTCTGTTTCGTGGTGCTGGAGAAGGACCTCCCGGCGGACTGAGCGCTGAAAGCGGGGCGGCGTCCGGCGCTTCGCTTCAGGCCGCCCGACTTCAGAATGCTTTGGCCAGCCCGGCGTCTTTGAGAATGCCGTTCGCCGTGTGTCGGGATTGGATTTGAACGGGAACGACGATCCGTGCCCTCGCGCGTCGTCCCGATGTCGTGGTCGCCTTTGCCGTGGCGAAGGAAGGCAAAGCCGGCCTCGGTCAGGACAAGGCGCACGGGCGTAGTCCCTTACGCCGCGGCGCGGGCGCGTATGGAGGCCCTAAGACCCATGGATTGCTTCCCGCCGGGTTGTGATCCGCGAGTCGCTGGCAATGACGGAAACAATCGACTTCAATTCGAGCCGCTTTTGCGCGGATTTGACGCGGAGAGACCCGCGCGTGACTTGATCGCAACTCCACTCTGCGGGGGGAACACATGAAATACTGGATCGACACCGAGTTCATCGCCAAGCCGTTCGCCATCGACCTCGTCAGCGTCGGCCTCGTCGCCGAGGACGGGCGAGAGTTTTATGCGGAGAGTTCGCAAGTCGACTGGTCGAAGGCGAGCCCGTGGACCTTGCAAAACGTGCGCCCGCAGCTCGACGGCAAGGCGATGAGTCTCGAGGACTTGAGCTACGCCCTCGGCGACTTCACGCATGGCGACGAGCATCCGGTGTTCTGGGGCTATTTCCCGGCCTGGGACTGGGTCGCCCTCGTCGGCCTCTTCGGCGGTCTCGAGGAGCTGCCGTTCCACTACCCGCAGCTCTGCCTCGACATCAAGCAATGGGCGATCGAGCTCGGCGATCCGCAGCTGCCCCGTCAGACAAGCTCCCCGCATCACGCCCTGAACGACGCCCGCTGGACACGCGAGGCCTGGGCGTTTCTGGCGAACCTTCATCCCACCGGCGCCGACCGCCGCGCCCATGGCCGCAAGAATTCCGGGCAGGTCGGCGGGTGGAGGGGAGCCCTCTCCGGCGGCCGCCCGTCTCCGATGGAGACGGGCGCCGGATAATGATTGCGGAAAAACAGAAGTTCTGCTACGCTCGCTTCATGGTCAGGTCAGAAGAGGAGAAGCACACGGTCTTGGCGCGAAAGATTGTCTCGCAGCGCCCAAGCATCAGGCCGGTACCCCGTCTTCCTGAGGGAGCGTCGCCTCAGGCGACCCGCGGCTCCTCCTGGGTGGGAAACGCGCCCTCCTTGGCAGTTCCATTCGGACCGCTTTCGGTGCCCAAGCCATTGAAAAGATGGAGTCGGCGCCAAACCGAGAGGAGCCACCTCAACGCGGAAAAACGCGGCGAATTCATGCCCTGATCGCCTGCTAGGCTGAGACCGCGCCGCCGATTCCGGGCACGCAAAAAGCCGTCCAGGCGGCGTCGCCGAGGAGGAGCCCATGGAAGAGACCGTCATCACCGAATACGCGCGGCAGCTCATGGAGGCGCATGGGCCGTCCGCCATCGCCGAGGCCGCCCAGCACGCCGTCGCCTGCGAGCGCAGCAAGGACAAGGAAGGCGCCGAGACCTGGCGGCGCGTCGAGGCCGCGCTCCAGACGATGCGCGGGCCGAGGACGAGCTGAGGTCTCAAAACTACGTCTTCACCCCTTCCACTTGATCGAGCAGCCGATCGACGGGATCGGCTCGAAGGGGATCCTTCGACCGGCGGCGACGGCGCGCATCGCTTCGACAAGCTCCCGGCGGGCGTTCGCCGGGGGAGGGCTCGTGCGGCCCTCGTCGAGGCGGCCGCGGTATTTGAGCCTCAGCGCCTGGTCGTAGCCGAAGAAGTCGGGCGTGCAGACCGCGCCATAGGCGCGGGCGACCGTCTGGCTCTCGTCATGCAGGTAGGGGAACGGGAAGGCGTGCGCTTCAGCGAACGCCTTCATCTTGTCGAACGAATCCTCCGGGTAGCTCGCCGCGTCGTTGGATGAGATCGCAGCAAAGCCGACGCCCTCGGCCATGAGCGCGCGGGCGTCGGCGACCAGCCGGCCGATCACCGCCTTCACGTAGGGGCAGTGGTTGCAGATGAAGACGATCACCGTTCCGCTCGGCGCGGCGACATCCCTGAGCGCATAGGTCTTGCCGTCCGTCGCGGGCAGCAAAAAGTCCGGGGCCGGGACGTCGAGAACGATATCGGTTGCGCTCGCAGCCATGCTCGGGTCTCCGTCGTCGCGCCGGGGGAGAACCCGCGGCTAGTCCTCTTCCGCTCGCTCGACCTCGTCCTCTTCGAACCCGTCGAGGCCCTCGTCGCGCTCCTCGTCCTCTTCGACGTAAACCACCTTGGTCCGTTCGGCGGCCAGGCGGCGCGCCAGATCCGCCCAGGTCCCCTCGTGGTCGTCGATCATACCCTGGTATTCCTGGTGGGCCTCCAGAACGTCGAGCGCCTCCCCGCCGAGCAGGGCGAGCTCGGCGTTGAGCGACCGGGTGAACTTTTTCAGCCGGTCCATCCGCTCGTCGGAGAATCCCTTGATCCGGATTTCGTGTTTGCCGTTGCCCATCGGGCGCCTCAGGTCCTCTGCGTTTCCTGCCATGACCGTCCGCTAGGCAAAGCCGATCCGCTCCTTTCGTCAATGGCGCGCGGTGTCGCATCCGGACCGGCGAGCCTGGCGGCCGACCCCCGCGAACGCCGCCATCTCGGCGTCACAATTCGTTCATGCGCCGTTGGGCCGGCGCGCCCTAAACACCCCCTCCCGCAACGAACCGCCCTTCGCGCGTTCGGCTCGCGGACGCTGGCCCGTCGCTTGCGGCGCGGACGGCGTTCGGCGCCGCCGTCCCGTTTCCGGAATGTCTGCGGAGGGCGCCTCGGCCTTGCTGTTATGGTGGTGTGATGGTCAAGAATGATGCCGCGTCCAGGAAATTCGCCGAAAAGACCGCGGCCGGACGACTCCCGGCGACTTCGGCGGCCACGCCCGATGAGGGAGCGCGGCTCATCCGAGCGTTTGTGGCGGTCAAGAGCCCGCTGGTCCGCAAGGCGATCGTCGCGTTCGTGGAGAATCTGGCCTGACCCCGGTGTCTCAGTTTGAGGCTTCTGTTGCGTTTTGCGACGCGATTCGCGCTCGAGCGGCCGCGCGCGAGCCGATGCCCTGACGGCGGTCGCCGCAGCGGCGGCCGCCGTTTTCGGCGGCGTTCTCCGTCGGACCGGCTATGATGGGCCCGCATGGCCCAAGGCTCCACAGCCACCACCATTCTCCGGATCGCCGCCGCCGCCGCGGTCGTCAGCGCGATCTACAGCAAGATCGCCCATGACGAATTCCTGCCCGGAGCGGTCATCGGCTTCGTCAACGGAGCGGCGATGTCCTGGGTCGAGATCGTCGTGATCCGCACGTGGGCGGAGCCGACGCTAAGGCGGCTGCCGTTCCTGGTCACATTGAGCGTGCGCGCCGCGGCGCTCTTCGCCGTCGCCGTTCTCGTCAACGCGATCTTCGTGCCGCTATTCAACGGCTTCTCGATGGCGCAGGTCGGCGAGCCGCAGGACATCGTCTTTGCGCTGTCCGTAAGCCTTGCGGGGAGCCTAATCATCAGCGTCGCCGACCTGCTGGGCATCGATGTCCTGTTCGGAATCGTCGCCGGCCTGTATCACCGCCCGCGGGTCGAGGAGCGGGCGCTTCTGTTCATCGACCTGCGCGCCTCGACCGCGACCGCCGCGCGGCTCGGCGGCCCGCGCTTTCTCGACTTCCTCAATGCCGTGTTCGCCGATCTCTCGAACGCCATCATCGAGAACGGCGGCCAGATCCACAAATATGTCGGCGACGAGATCATCGCCACCTGGAGGCTCGCGCCCGGCCGCAACGAGCCGCGCATTCTCGGCGCCTGGGCCGCGGCCCGTCGCCGGATCGCGGACGGCGCGGGGCGCTACCGGAGCGAGTTCGGCCTCGCGCCGGAGTTCCGGGCGGCGCTGCACGCCGGCGAGGTGGTGGTCGGCGAGCTCGGCTCGCGCAAGAAGGAGATCGCGCTGATCGGGGACCCGATGAACACCGCCGCGCGAATGCTCGAGGCCTGCCGCGCCCTCGATTGTCCGGCGCTCGCCTCGGCCGCGCTGATGGACCGGCTCGCGGGCTTTCCCCGTGCGGTCAAGCCTCGCGCCATACCGCCGTTGCCGCTGCGCGGCAAGGCGGAGCCGCTCGCGCTCGTCGCGCTCGCGGAGAACGAGGCGACCGCCTCGGCGTCCGCCCTGGCCGAGTTGTGAGATGGAGCGCTTTCCCGACAGACCGTCGAGCTTCGGGCGGAGCCGACTCGGCGCGGCGAACGTCCTCGTTCGCATCGTGCTCGTGAGCGCGCTCGCCAGCGGCCTCGTCGGCGCCATCTACGGCTATCTCCCGCATGACACGCTCGCGCATGACTCGCCTGCAGTTGATGCGCTCGCAACCGCGGCCATGCTCGGCGCCGTTTTCGGCGCGGTCTTTTCCGCTCTCGAAGTCGTGGTGTTCCAGGGGGTGGCGGGCGCAGGGCTATGGCGCTCGCCGTTCCTCGTCTATGCCGGCGTGAGGGCCGCCACCTACCTCGTCCTCATCATTCTGATCTTCACGCTTGTGGTGCGGCTCATGTACGGCGCCGAAGGGCTCCGGAACATCGGCGTCCCGGATTTCGCTTTCGCCTTTTTGGTCTCGGTCGCCGCAAACCTGATGGCGGCGATCGCCGACCTCCTGGGACCAGGCGTGCTCATCGCCTTCGCCGCAGGCCGCTATCATCGACCGCGGCCGGAGGAGCGCGCGCGGCTTGTCATCGACCTGTGCGGCTCGACCGCCAAGGCCGAACGACTGGGGCAGGCGCGCTTTCTCGCCTTCCTTGACGCCTTCATCGTCGACGTCACGCGCGGCATCGTCGAAAGAGGCGGCGAGATCCACAGGTACGTCGGCTACGACGTTATCGCCACCTGGAGGCTGAGGCCTGGCCGGAACAACGCGGCGATCGTACGCGGCTGCCTTTCGGCCCGCGATCGGCTCGCAAGCCGCCGAGAGGCTTACCGGCGGGCGCTCGGCGAATGCGCCGAGTTCCGCGCCGCTCTGCACGCCGGCGTCGTCGTGGTTGGCGAGATCGGGTTGTTCAAGAAAGAGATCGCACTCGTCGGCGATCCCATGAACACCGCTGCACGCCATCCTCGCTGCCGCGATCTCGGCGTCCCGACGCTCGCCTCCTCCGCCCTCATCGACCGCCTCGATACGCTGCCGCAGGCGGCTGCGCCCTGCGCCATGGCGCCGCTGCCTTTGCGCGGCAAGGTCCAGCCGCTCGAACTGTTCGCCCTCGACGGTCTCGCGGCGGAACAAACAACAACAGAAGCCGTTGTCTGAGGCTTCGGCGCCCGGGACGCGTGCGTCGCAGCCTCAAAATTCGTCACCGGACGATCACTCGAAGAGGATGGCCGCTCGGAAAAACTTGGGATGGCTCGATAAAACTGCGGCTTCCCTGTCACGCGCCGAGCTTGGCACAGTCCTTGAGTGGCGGTTCGCGTCGGCGACGCGGCGTTCGCAGACGGCTTGGCTCGGCAAAGGATGGGTGGTCGCAGGGATTAGTCTGGAGAGGAAAGCAATGAGCGGGGCGTCCGATCGATGGAGGTCCTTATGATGAGCAAGCGTTCCGTGGCTGTGGCCGTCGCTCTGACGGTCCTGCCCGCCGTCGCCTACGCGGGCGATGCCGCCCGTTGCGTCGACGTTTCGGTGCCGAAGAAGGTTGTCGAGTCCCAGAAGGGCCAATGGATCGAGCTGACCCCGGAGCAATGGCAGTTTCTTCGGGGCATCTACGCCATGAATCCTTCGACCCCGCCAGGGCTTCCATACGGAGACAGGGCGGTGCTGGCGAAGGTCGACGGCAGGGACTCCGGGCTCGTGTTTTTTCTGGACGGCAATCGGGCGTGCACGCCGATGGAGGCGCCGAAGGAATTGCTCGCTCTGCTCGACGACGTGGCGACGGCGAGGATCAGCCACGAGGGCAACGGGCTTTAACCGCTCGGGCGCGGCGGGGAGGAATTCGCGGCGCGGAAGAGGGGCGCCTCGGATTAGGTTTCGATCTCCCTGCCGCGCTCGACCCAGTCCTTGACGAAGGCGACAAGCTCGTCCGGCGGCACAGTAGCCTTGCATCTCCTCGCAGTTGTTGCGGCGCAAAAAGTTCGCCTGTTCGACGGTTTCTGCGCCACCGCCTGGTCAACGTAGGCTCATGCTTTCCGTTAGCTTCATCTCCAATAGGTTCGCGTCGAGCCCGCTCTCGCCGAGGGCGCCGGCGACGACAGCGGTCAGGCGTCGCTCACGCAACCGCCGGGCCGAGACGTTGACGCTCATCCAGTTCGGCGGCAATCCGGCTCGGCGCGAGGACTCGGCCTGGCGACAGGCTTCGTTGAGCACCCATTCGCCGATCGTGGCGATGAGACCGGATTCCTCGGCGGGTCGAATGAAAGTCCGAGCGTCGGATGGCGCCAACGGATCTGTGCTTCGACGGCGAGAATAGCCGCCTGTCCCTGCGCGCCGCACGGGCCCCTCGCGTCGCTGACGAGCCCCTGCGGATCGATTCCGGCGCCGCGGCGCCTGGGCGAACTCCGTCGGGGCCCCGGCCATAAATTTGGTCGTAGCGTTTGTCGGCGACGATGAGGCCGCCATCGTGGTCGAAAAGGCGACGCCGTCCTTGACGAGCCGGATTGAGGCCCGAGAGCGCTAGACCTGCGCGCCGCCTTCGGCTCCGGGTGGTCGAGGCGATGATGTCGCACCGGCTCTACCGCCCTGGTCTGGGGATCGAGACTGCGCTCACCGAAATCGAACTGAACAAGGGCGTTCCTACGATCCGGCCGCGGTGGAGGCTTTGCGTCGACCTGCTTCGGAACGAGGGTTTCAACTTCAATGTCGTTCCGCCCAGGCAATAGGACGGTCGCTCCTTTCCGCGCTCCCGACTCGAAAATGTGTGGTCTCTCGCTTCGTGACGCGCCCGAGAAGGCGTCCTCAAGCGGTTCTCGGGACTGAACGCGACGGCGCGAACCGGTCGGGCCGGAGCCGACCGGTCGTCGTCATACATCACGCGGAGTCTCGCATAACGAGCCTTGCTTCGAGCCGACGGAGGTCTCGAGGCGACTTTGCTCTTGCGTTTCCATCTTTTGACGCAAGCAGATCCACTGCGAGATTCGCCATCTCCTCAGAGTTCTGAGCAACCGTAGTCAAGGAAGGGCAGGCGAAACGGCTCAGCGGATGGTCGTCGTGGCCGGCAACCCGAATGTCGCCTGCCGCCGCGACGCGGCTGACGCGTAAACCGCGCTGACTCGCTGCCGCCAACACGCCAAAGGCCGTGCGGTCCGTTGCACATAAGATGGTTCGCCGTGGCAGCACCTCTGCGGAAAAATAGCCGTTGGCTTGGTCAAAACCGATGGCCTCGAAGGCCCAACTGTCAGATTCCGTAGGGATCACGATCGGCTCGGATCCGAGCCTCTCCATCGCCTCGATATAGGCCTGCCGGCGCTCGGCCGCGTTCTGGTTGACGTTCGGCATCTCGAAGAAACAGGGCGGCTCCCCGGTTCGATTGAGGTAGTCCACCATGAGCCCGATACTCTGAAGGTTGTCGTTGCCGATGAACGACGCCTCCATGTCCACTCGGGAGTCCAGCAGAACCAGAGGCAGGGACCGATTGAGCTCTCTGAGAAGCTTGAGTTCGGAGGAGATGCCGAGAGGCGCCACGACCGCGCCGGCCACTCTCAACGACAGGATCGTCTGAATCGCGCGCGCCTCCATGGATCGCTCGCCGTGCGACGTGAGGACAATCGTCCAGTAGCCTTCCTGCAGCGCCCTCATTTCGACGCGCTCGACAAGACCAGCGTAGAAAGGATCGGTCAGCGAGGGCACGATCATGGCGAGCGTCTTGGGATTCTTGCGGTTGAAATTGACGGCGAAGAGATTGGGCCGATAGCGCAACGCGCTTAGGGCGTTCTCGATCCGCTCTCGCGTGGCCGGCCGCACGCTTTCCGGGTCGTTGAAGTATCGGGAAACCGTCGGCCGAGAGATCCCGCTGACGGCGGAGAACTCCTCCATCGTCCTGATCCTGGGCCGCGTCCTCGCACCCTTCTTGTCTCCGGCGTCAACGGACACGGGCTTAATCCCTCCCGGACGAAAAGCGGCTGTCAACCAATGCGGCGCCCCACTCGTTCCGGATGAGTATCACAGTTTGTGACATACGTAAAAATATTCCTTTACGAACGCGTTGACAGCCCGGCCTTGGCGTGCCATGGGGATGGCGCTCAACGACTGCCTTTCAAGGGCATGCTTCAAGAGGAACGCGGTGAGGACGCGGAAAGAGTCTGCTGCGACGCCGAAGGTCGCCCGGAGGCTCGAGATCCACGATATTACCAAGTCTTGGATCGAGGCCGAGCGAGGCCATTGTACCGAGCTTTCTCAACGCGGCCCGAGATCAGTCAGCCGTCGGAGACGAATTTGCGGTCGCCCCAGGGCAGACCTGCGCGTCTCGTTTTGGGTCGAAACGAGAGGATCCGGCATCGATCGCATGGGTTTTCGTGCGGTCGCTGAAACGCCAAGAGAAGGTTGCTCGAGGCGTACGCAGAGGGAGAAGAGAAAATGACGAAGGGCTATCTGTTGGGCGCCACGTGCCTCATGGCGTTGTGCGCCGTGAGCAGCGTGTCTGCCGAGACGTTGACGATCGCAACCGTCAACAACGACGACATGATCATCATGCAAAAGCTGTCATCCAAATGGGAGCAGCAGACTGGCAACAAGATCAATTGGGTGATCCTCGAAGAAAACGTTCTCCGTCAGAAGGTCACGACCGACATCGCGACGAAGGGCGGCTCCTTCGACATCATAACAATTGGCGCCTACGAGACTCCGATTTGGGGCAAGAAAGGGTGGCTGACCGAATTGGATGATTTCAAGAACTACGACTACGACGATCTGCTCGCGCCGGTGAAGGCCGGCCTTTCCGTGGATGGCAAGCTTTACGCCGTGCCGTTCTACGCCGAGAGCTCCTTCACCATGTATCGCAAGGACCTGTTCGAAAAGGCGGGCTTGGCCATGCCCGAGCAGCCGACCTACGATCAGATCAAGCAGTTCGCCGACAAGCTGACCGACAAGGCCAACGGGGTCTATGGCATTTGCCTGCGAGGAAAGCCGGGTTGGGGCGAGAACATGGCCTTCCTCGGCACGCTGGTGAACACGTTCGGCGGCCGATGGTTCGACATGGACTGGAAACCTCAGCTGACGTCCGAGCCGTGGCAAAAGGCGATCAGCTTCTATGTCGACCTGATGAAGGCCGACGGCCCTCCCAGCGCGCCATCGAATGGCTTCAACGAAAACCAGGCTCTGTTTTCGGGCGGCAAGTGCGCGATGTGGATCGACGCGACCTCCGCCGCGGGCCGCATTTCCAATCCCAAGGTGAGCCAGGTTGCCGAGAAGGTCGGCTTCACCAAGGCGCCCATCGCAGTGACGCCGAATGGCGCAGCCTGGGCGTGGTCTTGGGCGCTCGCCATTCCAACCTCGACGAAGAAGGAGGCCGTCGCCAAGGATTTTGTTCGCTGGGCGACGTCCAAGGATTACGTCAAGCTTGTCGGAGAAACGGAGAGTTGGGTTCAAGCGCCTCCCGGCACGCGCACTTCGACCTATGACAATCCGGAGTACCAGAAGGCTGCGGCGTTCGCGCCGATCGTCCTGAAAGCGGTTATGTCGGCCGACCCGACCCACGCGACCAAGGATCCCGTCCCCTACACTGGCGTGCAGTTCGTCGCCATTCCGGAGTTCCAGGGCATCGGGACCACGGTGGGACAGAACATCGCGTCGGCGCTTGCAGGATCCGAAAGCGTCGCCGGTGCGCTCAAGAAGGCCGAGGCTTCCACGACAACGGTCATGACGAAGGCCGGCTACCTGAAGTAGCGCGCGAAGGTGCGTGCGCCCAGGGCCACAGAGACAGCCCGTGGCCCTGGGACGAACAACAGGCCGGACGTCGCGGTAAGGCGCTCGCCGCCATCTGCTGCTCGTCGAAGGCGGCGGTGATCAGCATCGCCAGGAAGCGCGGGCTCGACCTCATCAGGCGCCGGGCTCAAGCCGAAACGATCCGGGAAACGGCTATAAAGGATGCGTTCCATGAGCGGTCTCGCGAGAATTGGGTGCATCGGCGACTTGCTTGTCGAGTTCGTTTGCACGACGCGAAACGGACGGCACAGGCAGGCGGCAACCTATACCGGTCCCTATCCGTCCGGCGCGGCCGGAATCTTCATCGATCAGGCCGCGCTGGTCGGAGGACGCTGCATCTTCGTGGGCGCGGTCGGCGACGACGCTTTCGGCGAGGTCGAACTCAACCGCCTTGTCGAGCATGGCGTCGAGCCGAAGCTCATTCGCGTTGTGAAAGGCGTTCCGACCGGCACCGCTTTCGTCAGCTACAATGACGATGGCAGCCGCGACTTCGTCTACAACATCATTCTTTCCGCCGCCGCGCAGTTCGATGCGGACGACGCGGCAATCGCTGCGCTTCTCGATTTCAACCTCGATGCGATGCACGTGTCGGGCTCGGCTCTCGGCGACGCCGGCATGGCGGCCAAGGTTTTGCGGGTATGCAAGGCGCTGCACGACAAGGGCGTCGCCATCACCTTCGACCCCAACGTGCGAAAGGAGCTGATCGGCAACCCAGCCTATTTCGGCGCGGTGAAAGAAATGATTGGCATGGCGTCGATTTTCCTGCCGAGCGAAGAGGACGTGCTCACTCTGTTTCCTGGCCGTGCGCTTGAGGATTATGCGACGGAACTGTTCGCGAGGGGCGCGCGCGCTGTTGTTCTCAAGAAGGGCGACAAGGGCTCGGAAGGCCTTACCCGCGAGGGCGAGCGCGCGAGCGTCGCCTCGCACAGGGTGACGGTGCTCGACCCGACCGGCGCAGGGGACTGCTTCTGCGCGACCTTCGTGACCCTGTGGACGAAGGGCGCGTTCAGCTTCCGTGACGCCCTCGCGAGGGCAAACGCGGCCGGCGCTCTGGCGGTCACAAAGGTCGGGCCCATGGAGGGCAACAGCGATCTTCCGACGATCGAGGCGCTGCTGCGGAGGGACGCATGAGTCCGCAAGAGTTTTGGCCGGCGTTGATCGCAGCCAATCGCGGGGGACAGCGACGTGGGATTCCTTCCTGGTGCACGGCGCATCCCGAGACGCTCAGCGCCATTCTCCGCGCCTGCCGCGACAGCGACGATCCGATCCTCATCGAAGCGACCTGCAACCAGGTCAACCACGAGGGCGGTTACACCGGCATGACGCCCGCGGACTTTCGGCGTTTCATCGAAGGCCTGGCGCGCGAAGCCGGCGTCGATCCGGACAGGCTTATTCTCGGCGGCGACCATCTCGGCCCCAACCCCTGGAAGCGCCTGCCGGCCAGCGAGGCCATGGCGCTGGCAGGCGACATGGTCAAAGCCTATGTCGAGGCCGGTTTCCGAAAAATCCACATCGACGCGAGCATGGCCTGCGGCGGCGAAACGCACGTGACGGAGGCGACGATCGCCGAGCGCGCGGCCGGGCTTTGCGCCGTCGCCGAATCGGTGGGCGCCCTCCGCGGACGGGTCTACGTGATCGGAACGGAGGTGCCGATTCCCGGCGGAGAGCTCGAGGAGCTCGACGCGCTGACGGTGACGAGCCCCGAGGCCACGTGGAGAACATACGACCTGCACCGCGCGGCCTTCGCCGCGCGCGGCGTCGCGCATGCGATGGACAGCGTGATCGCGCTCGTGGTGCAGCCTGGGGTCGACATGGGCAACAACCAGGTTTTCGGGTACGACAAGGCAAAGGCAGCGGCGCTGAGCGCAGTGATCGGCGACATTCCCGGCGTCGTCTACGAGGCTCATTCGACCGATTTCCAGACCGAAGCCGCGCTCACGGATCTGGTGGCGACGCATTTCGCAATTCTCAAGGTCGGTCCGATGCTGACCTTCGCTTTTCGCGAGGCGGTTTTCGCCCTTGCGGCGATCGAGGCCCGACTCAATCCGGCGGCTCCGTCCGGAATTGTCGAAAGCCTTGAGCGCGTGATGGACTTGAGCCCCGAACACTGGCGGGGCTATGTCCCGCAGGACGACGCGGAAGGGCTTACGAGGCTTTTCGGCCTGAGCGATCGCATCCGGTATTACTGGCCCCGGCCCGAGGTCCAGACGGCGCTCCGCCGCCTATTTGCCAACGTCGACGATGCGCGTGTTCCTCCGGGCCTCGTCTCGCAGTTTGCCGGCGAAATGCTGCTCGAACGGAGCGAGCCAACGCTCTCGCAGCGCCTCATCGCGGCAAAGGTCGAAGCGGTCGTCACCCGCTATCGTCGGGCCAGCGGACTCGACGGGACCGATTGATGAACCTGCCGGGGGCTGCATGGAGCGTCCCTCGATCGGTTCAACCTCAAGACACCCGTCGCCGTCGTCACCGCTTCGAGCCTCGGGTTCGATCGTGCTGGCCGGTGGCGACTACACTGGACGGTAAGTCAACCCGGCAAGTTACCCACGTGTTGCGAAAGGAGACGGTCAATCACCTGTTCGCGCCATCGAGAATTTTGCCTCGCGGGCCGGAGAAAGCGGGTGGCTTGCGCGGCTCACGACCTTTGCAGCTTGCTCGCCGCGCCCGGCGTCCGGCTCCACGACCGTTCGATCTCTTCCAGCGAGCGGCAGCGCGTTTCGGGCACGCCGACATAGACCCAGACCAGCCCAAAAGCGCAGAACGCGGCAAAGAGCCAGAACGTATAGGCCTGCCCGATCGCCTTGACGATCGACAGGAAGAATTCGCTGACCAGAAACGCCGCGCCCCAATTGGTCGCGGTCGCAACCGCGACCGCTCGGCCGCGGATCTCGCCTGGATAGATCTCGTTGATGACCGTCCAGGTCACTGGGCCGAGCGAGAACGCGAACGAAACGATGAAGACGACGAGCGCGGCGAGCGTGACGACGCCGAGTGACGCGTTATGGCCTCCGCCCCCCACTTGGGACTGCCAGAAGGCGAAACCCACCGCGGCAAGGCTGAGCCCCATGCCGATAAGGCCCGCGAGCAGGAGCGGGCGGCGGCCAAGGCGATCGATGAATGCGATCGCGATGAATGTCGAGAGCACATTGACGCCCCCGATCGCCCAGGTGGTGGCCTCGGTCTGCGCCGCCGGCGTCGTAAATCCGGCTGCGGCGAAGATTTCGTCCGAGTAATAGATGATCGCGTTGATGCCGGTGATCTGCTGCAGGACCGCGAGGCCGAGTCCGATTTCCAGCGGCGTCCGCCAGCGAGACGCAAACACGTCCGCCCACGACGGCGTTTCGTGCTCCGCGCGCAGCGACGCCTCGATCGCCGCCAGTCGCGCATCGGCCTCGTCGCCGGCGCCGAGAGCAACCAGTGTGCGGCGCGCGTCGTCAGGCCGGCCGACCTTGGCGAACCAGCGCGGGGACTCGACAGCAATCAGGACGGCGAGCGCCAGGAGAACCCCGGCTAAAGCGGAAACCCCGAGCATCGCGCGCCAGCCGCCCGGGCCCGCGAGCGCCTCATCGACAAAATAGGCGACGAAGATGCCTATCGTGATCGCGAGTTGATATCTGCCGCCGCCGAAAGTTCGGGGACGCAAGCCGACCGATTTCCGCACGATCCTTAACGCCATGTTCTACATGATCCGGGTAGGTTGTCCGTGGCGGTTGCTTCCGAAGGATTTTCCGCCTTTCACG
>NZ_JBKQOT010000687.1:0-2618 GCF_052145395.1 Roseiarcus sp. | reverse complement strand
TATACCCCGTGCTTTAGATGAATCGGCCGACTAGATGGGTCCGGTTGGTCGTGCCGACTTCGACCAGCTTGACCCGGGCGCTGCGCATGATCTCCGGCATGCGGAAGGCGCCGCCGATTTCGATCAGTTCGCGGCGCGATACGATCGCTTCTCGTCCCTTGGCCAGGGTGTTGAGGACGAGTAGAACGGGCGCGGCGTTGTTGTTTACGAGGGAGGCGTCCTCTGCGCCCGTCATTTCGCGGAGCAGCGCCCGAAGGTGAACGTCGCGTTCGCCGCAGCGGCCGGCCGCCAAGTCGAACTCAAGCGCGACCGCGTGGCGCATGGCTGAGGCGGCGGCCTCGACCGCCTCCTCGGCGATGATAGCGCGGCCGAGATTGGTGTGAAGCACCGTCCCGGTCAGATTGAAGACCGCCCTCAGGCTTGGCTGCGCTTCCGCTTCGAGCCGGCTCAGCGCTTCGGCAGCGACGGCGTCTGTGCTCGTCAACGCGGCGCACTCGGCGCGCGCGTCTCCAAGCGATCGGCGCACTGCGGCGATGGCAGCGGCGCGGCCGAAACGCGCGACGGCGAGTTCAGCGGACGGCGCGCGCAACACCGCGTCGACAGACGGCAAGTTCCGCAGATTGACGGGCTCCGCGGCCGTCATGTCTAATAGCCGATCAGGAACGGATTGACCGCTCCCCGACTGAATCCGGCCTCGCGCACGAGCAGGTCAAGAGCGAGCGAAGCGACGTCGTCGGCGATCGGATCGACGTCCGGCTCCTTCTGCTGGTTCAGGATTTTCATATAGCCGCGGCACTTTTCGCATGTCTCGGCCTTCACCGTCCCGGGGCCGCCTTCGACTTCTTTGTAGGCGATGCCCTCAGTCGAGCCGCAGAGCACGCATTTGATCAGCACGTAGTTCCACCTCGTTCCGCAGAGCCAGCAGGCGCAGAACCGCGCGCCGTGAGCGCCAGGCCAACCGACCAGCAAGGACGCAGCCGAAGGTCCGCCGCATGCCGGACAGGCGCCGTCCCCGACCGGAACGAGGCGGGCGGCGTCGAGCCTCGCCGCCAGCCTGGCGAAATGAACCTGTAACGCGGCGGCCACGTAGACATGTTCGGCTAGCGCCTCCATCGGAATCGCATCGGCGAGCACGGCCCGAACCATGGCATCGCGCGCTGAAGCGTCTCTTCCCGCAACGCATTCGAGGGCTCCGCGGGCGGTCTGCGGCATTTCCATCGCGGCCGCGAGCGAGAAAAGGCAATCGAGCGTCGCCTCGACGGCGGGCTCGACGACGCGGTTGCGATCGAGCGGAGGCATGCCGAATGACCGCGCGCGCTCGCGTGCCTCGCTATCCGGCATCGCGGGTTCGGGGAGGGCCAATTGCGTCCGATGTTGGCAGTCGGCGAGCCCGGCCACAAAGCGCAGATAGGGCGCTAGCGAGTGGCCCTCGGAGAGCGCGTTCAGGCGACGGGCGCGGCCGACGAACAAAGTCAGGGGCTCGGGAAGACGAGCGAATGGCGGGCTGGCGACTTCGCCGATCTGCGTCGGGTCCCGCTGCGCGGCGCCGAGCTTACTCATGATGCGACCTCACGAACCCCACGGGCCACGTGTCTTAAGCGACAAGACCTATTCGGCCGGGGTCGCTCCGGAAGAATTATGGTCGCCAGGCTTGCCGGCGGCAAGCTCTTTCAGCCACTTGCGGTGATGTCGCCAGGCCCAACCGCCGGTGACGACGCCGCGGACCATGGCGGGCAACGTGCCACGCACCCAGATCGCTGCTTAGAAATGGACGACCCATACGCAGATGATGGCGATCGCGGCAATATCGTGAACGAGGATCGCGATCCGTTTCTCATCGATCGAAGTGTATGGCGCAAAATACTGATCCCAACTGGCGAGGCCGCTGAGGATCAAGAGCACAATGAGGATCGACATCGCCCAGAACACGACTTTCTGACCCGCGTTGTACTTCCCAATTTCAGGCAATCTTTCCTCGTGAGCGGTCAGGACATCGCTGAGACGGGCGAGCCAAGTTCCATCCTCGGCTTTCCACAGATTCGCCTTCCAGAACCGCAGGAATAGGCCAAGAAAGCTGAAGAACAGCACGACGCCTATCCACGGGTGAATGAAACGCGTCGGCTGGCCGCCTCCGAACATGGCGGTGAGGAAGAAGAGGCTCGGAACGAACAGCGCAAGCCCGGAGAGAGCCAGGAGGATCAGGCACGCGGCGGTCACCCAGTGGTTGATCCGCGCGCTCGTCGTGTAACGATCGACGATGACCGGATCGCCGGGATGGATCTGATCGCCCGGCTCAACATCGTAGGCGCTCATGGCGCTCGCCTCTCGGTCAACCGCTTGGCGCTCTCCTCGTCCTCGGGCGAGACGCGGTTCGCGCCGGTTACGAGGTGATGGACGAAACCGAAGGCGGCAAATCCCAAGATCGCCGTAAGGCCCGCGTACTTGCCGACGCCCTTCCAAAGTTGGACCAGCGGACTGATCTTCGGGTTCTTCGGCAGTCCAGAGTAGATTTCCGGCTGATCGGCGTGCTGCAGCACGTACATGACGTGGGTTCCGCCGACTCCGGGCGGATCATACAGGCCCGCGTTGGCGAAGCCGCGCGACTTGAGATCCGCGAT